>CANLWQ010000157.1 GCA_947494405.1 Comamonadaceae bacterium
AAAGCCTAAAGCCACCACCCGCCCTGACACTTCGGGGCGCAGCATGATATTTTGTCGTGACTTGAGCGTGCCCACGGTTTGCGCGTCGTCGCGCAGGGGCGACTTCTCAACTTTGGCCACTTCCACCCCCATGGCACGGGGAGGGCCAGCAGGCGCGCCGCCGGGCCCCGTAGCAGCAGCGCCAGCAGGTGCCCCAGGCTTAGCGCCAGCATTCGCAGAAGGGGTTGCGCCGGCAGCAGGCGCACCGGCCTTAGGGGCCACAACGCCCGCGGATGAGGCGGGTTTATTCTGATACCACCAGCCCCCCGCTGCAGCGAGAGCGATACCTACAACCGCCACAGCGGTGATCGTGTTTTTAGAAGCCATAGTGATTAAAAGCCCATGAATTGGTTCAGGTCATTATGAACCCGTTTGCACCGTCAGCACGCCTTGATTGGCCAGCGCATCGGCACGGTCGTTGCCGGGGTCGCCCGAATGGCCCTTGACCCAGCGCCACTCTATATGGTGTCCGCTTTGGGACACCACCTCATCCAAGATTTGCCATAAATCGGCGTTTTTCACCGCTTGCTTGGAAGCGGTACGCCATCCCCGCGCTTTCCAGCTGGGCAGCCATTCGGTCATGCCTTTGCGAACATATTCGCTGTCGAGATAAAGATGCACTTGGCAAGGATGCTTCAAGGCTTTCAAAGCCTCAATGACTGCCATCAACTCCATGCGGTTGTTAGTAGTTTGGGTTTCACCACCAAACAAATCACGCTCAGTGTCGCCGTAACGCAAAAAAGCACCCCAGCCCCCCGGGCCTGGATTGCCTTTACAAGCGCCATCGGTGTAAATGGTGACCAGTTTCATGGCGGGGTTTTGCTGGAGTTCACTGTGGGTACTGCACTGGCCAAGGGTTTGCGAGTGACTTTCTTCCACCTTGAACTGATGAGATGCATTCCCCGCACTCTTTTGACGGCCACCAAAAAATACACCGAGCCCAAAATGGGCCACCAGCGGTCGCCCGCCTTGTCCATCCATGCAAAACGCTCTAGCCATTTATCCGATTGCACTGAAGGCCGGTATGCACCAAAACAACCGCCTTCGATATCGAAGCTCAGCAAGCGCAACCAATCGCGCAGCCGCCAATACCCAATAAAGTCTGTTTGCGCAGGCAAAAAATAATCATTTAAACCAAAACGCGCGTAAAAGTTAGCACGCTGCTGGCGCAGCCCCCAAAGACCCAAAGGATTGAAGCCGCAAATCACCACGCGACCATCGGCAACCAACACACGCTCGACTTCACGCAAACAACTGTGGGGATCGCGACTGAACTCCAAAGTGTGCGGCATGACAACCAAATCGAGGCTTTGGTCGGGAAACGGCAAGGCCACATCTTCGGCGAGCAAACTGGGTGAGGCTACAGACGTGGGTTGGTTTTCGCTGACCCAACAATGCCGGATACGGCTGCTTTGCAAAGCTGGCATATGGGACAAACCCAGCTGCAAAGCATGGTAGCCAAAGATGTCTGCAATGACGCGATCGAACTGCCTAGACTCCCATTCACGCAGGTAGGAACCGGCGGGCGTTAAGAGCCAATCGTTCAAGTCGGCAGAGGTTTCTATAATTTGACTATTCATGAAAACCTGTTATCCCAGACAAAGCTTGCGCAGTTCATATGTATTGCCCATTCTATTCAGCCTTCTTTGGCTTGCACCCCTAGCTGCCAGATCAGAATCCAGCGAGATACCTGCGCCTTTAGAAGCCACCGAACTGCAAGCTCTGCCCGACTCTGCTGCACGCAGCAGCCAAGTGGCAGAGGTAGAAATCCCCGCCGATTTGTGGATACGCATACGCCGCGGTTTTGCCATGCCCGATCTGCAAGTCGATTTGGTGCAAGACCGCGAACAGTGGTATGCCGCTCGCCCCGACTACATCGAGCGCATGACGGCGAGGTCTAGCAAATACCTCTATCACATTGTTGAAGAATTAGAGCGCCGCGGCATGCCAACCGAGTTGGCTTTGCTGCCCTTTATTGACAGCGCTTTCACTCCCCAAGCCGTGTCTTCTGCGCGGGCCAGTGGCATGTGGCAATTCATGCCGCGCACGGGCAAAGACTTTGACTTGAAGCAAAACGCTTTTCGCGACGATCGCCGCGACGTGTTGGCATCGACACGCGCAGCATTGGATTATTTGCAAAGGCTGCACCGTATGTTTGGCGACTGGCACTTGGCTTTGGCTGCCTATAACTGGGGCGAAGGCAATGTGGGCAAAGCCATCAGTCGCAACCAGCGCGCCGGTCAAGCCCTGTCCTACACCGACTTGAAGATGCCGGCAGAAACACGCCACTACGTACCCAAGTTGCAAGCCATGAAAAATTTGGTGGCTGACCCACAAAGCAAGGGCATCCATCTGCCACCCATACCCAATCACCCCTACTTTCAAACCGTTCCCCTACCGCGTGACATGGATGTGGCCTTGGTAGCGCGTTTGGCCGAAGTGCCCTTGGAAGATTTCAAGGCGCTCAACCCCTCAGCACACCGTCCTGTTTTGTTGGCGGGTGGTACTTCGCAAATTCTTTTGCCTTGGGACAACGCTGAAATTTTTGAACGCAACCAAGCAGCCTACGAAGGACGCTTGGCAAGTTGGACCGTGTGGGTCGCCCCCAAAAACATGAAGGTCTTGGACGCTGCGAAAAAAGTGGGTATGAGCGAAGACGAGATGCGCAGCGTCAACAAAATACCGCCACGCATGCTGATCAAAGCTGGTTCAGCCTTGCTGGTGCCACGCCCCAGCAAACAAGAAAACGATGTCACCACCAAAGTGGCTGATCATGGTCAGTTGAATTTCGCGCCTGAGATGATTTTGCGTAAACAAATCATCAAGGCGCGCAAAAAAGACAGCTTGGCCAGCGTAGCGAAGCGCTACAAAGTGGCTGTTGATGATGTGGCCATGTGGAACAAACTCTCGGTGGACAGCCCGCTTAAAACCGGTCAAAAATTGGTGCTGATGCTGCCCAGCAAGGGTAAATCTAAGGCCAAGAAATCGAGCCAGCGCCGCCGTGGCTAAGACTACATACGAAGCCGCTGCTTGGCGACTTTGACAAAATCGTTGCGCACCGTGCTTTGTAAGGCCGCAGAGCGTGAATTGAAACTGGGATCTAACAAACCGAGCATTCGCATGCTCACCTGTTGAGCCTCGCTGCTTAGCCAGCCGTCACGAGAAAAGCTTTCTCGCAAGTTGTCAACTGCGTTCAAATAGACCAAGCGATCGGGAAGCACAGGGTTGTCAACCAAGTAACGCAGCAAATCGGAAGGGCCAGCGGTACGCAGCCATTTGAGCGAGCGCATCACTGCGGCCACAAGGGACTGAAATACTTGGCTGTTTTTTTCCACCATGGCGCGGGATGCAATCAAGCCGTTACCGGGCAAAGGTCCGCCAAATACCCGCTGGGTTTGTTTAAGGGTTCGAAAATTACTCACGACAGTGACATCGTCTTTCTGTTCAAGCGCCGTCATCAAAGGATCAGATGCAAACAAAGCGTCTATGGCGCCACTGCGCATAGCCACCAATGCATGAACTGAAGACTGAACATAAACCGCATTGATTTCATTGGGCGGGATACCCGCTCGCAGCAAACTTATGGAGAGGCAGCGATGCGCACTGCCATCAGGGTCTATCACGCCTATGCGTTTACCGCGCAGATCGGCTAGGTTTTTGAAGTTGGGCACATTTTTATTAGAGACGCCCAAAACCCATTGGGGCGTTCTAGCGATTTGCACCACAGACACCGCGTCAAACCCTCGGTGTTGTAGCAACAAGGCGTTTTCATAAGGCGCGCACAGCACATGGATAGAGCCGTGGGTCAAGCCCGCCATGGCTTGGCTTTGACTGGGTTGCTCCACCAAATCAACCTCTAAACCCTCGGCAGCAAAAAAGCCTAATTGCTCAGCCAACAACAAAGGTAAATGGGACAGGGATGCTTTATCGTCTAGCGCCAATGTCAGGTGAAATTTGTCGCCCGCCGCCCTGACTTGGCTTGGCGCCAAGACCATGCAGGCCGCCCACAGCGAACAACTGGCCAACCATTGACGGCGAGCGAGTGCAGCATGGGAAAAATAATCAGGCGCAGACATGCCCTTAAGCTTAGTCAAGAACGCGATTGTTCGCATCGGGTACAGCCCTGTTGGTGAAAACCTTAGGTGCTGCGCCTGTCCATCAAGGCATGGGCAATGGTGCCAAGGTCAACATATTCCAGTTCGCTGCCCACGGGTACGCCCCTGGCCAAGCGCGTCACCGCCAAACCCTTGCGGCGAAAAACCTCACTCAAAACATGGGCAGTGGCCTCACCTTCCGCCGTGAAATTGGTAGCCAAAATAATTTCTTGCACCAATCCGTCGTCCACGCGTTGAATGAGTTTTTGCATGCCAATGTCGTTGGGGCCCACCCCTTCTATAGGACTGAGCTTGCCCATCAACACAAAATACAAACCTCGGTAGGCCAAAGTGCGCTCAAGCGCCGATTGGTCGGAGGGTGTCTCCACCACACACAAGCGGGTGGCATCCCGCTGGCTGTCTTGGCAGGTTGCGCAAATTTCAAATTCGGTGAGTGTGTGGCAACGCTGGCAATGCTTGACCGCTTGCACCGCATTCAGCAAACTGCGAGCAAGCAATTGCGCGCCCTCAGGGTCATGTTGCAGCAAGTGGTAGGCCATGCGTGAAGCAGACCGCTGCCCCACCCCTGGCAAGCGCCTCAAGGACTGAACCAATGCTTCTAGGGCGCTGTTGTCGCGCATTAAAACGGTAGCTTCATACCACCGGGCAAACCGGGCATGCCGCCAGTGAGTTTGCCCATCTTGGCCTCGGTGGTTTCGTCCACCTTGCGCGCACCGTCGTTGAAGGCCGCAGCAATCAAGTCTTCAAGCATGTCTTTGTCGTCACCCATCAAGCTCGCGTCAATGGTCACGCGCTTGACTTGGTGTTTGCAGGTCATGAGGATTTGCACCATGCCTGAACCGGCTTCACCGGTGACTTCAATGAAAGCCAATTCGTCTTGGGCTTTTTTCAAGTTTTCTTGCATGGCTTGGGCTTGTTTCATCAGGCCCGCGAGTTGTCCTTTGTTGAACATGGTGGTCTTTCAGTGGTCTAGAAGTCTAAGGGTGCCA
>CANLWQ010000158.1 GCA_947494405.1 Comamonadaceae bacterium
ACCTGAATGGTTGCGCCACGCTTATTGATTACGCCGGTGTCAGGCTTGGTCTTGGGCTTGGATTCAGCTTTGGCAACAGGCTCTTTGGCTGGCGTAGGCAGGGGTGCAGGACGTGGTGGGGGTGTCACTGCAGCCGGTTTTTCAGCGGGTAAAGGCGCGAAATTCGGCGAGGGGTTGTCGTTGTTGGCCAAGACCGCCGGCTCAGGCGCTTGTCCGGTGCCCAAAGGAAAGCCTATATTGCGAAAAGCGCGGCCAGTGGCCCAGCGGAATTCAATCAGTAAATCCACAAAGCCATCGGTAACGGGCTGTGTGCCTTGTAACTGCATCACATACACATCATCGCTTTTGCGCACCAAAGTGACCGCCATATTCTCCAGACCAGTGACACGGGTGATTTGGGCTGTTTGGTAAATGGTGGGACTGGCCAAGTTGGCTTGAAAATCTTGCGCTTCTTGCGCCGACAGTTCACTGATTTGAACCTCAAGCTTTAAGGGTTCTCCAAGCTTGGATTGGATCTGTGGGCGCCCAAGCTGCAAGGCCAGCGCATTGCTGGTAATTGAAAAAAACACAAAACTGAGTAACCAACGCAGTAACTGAGGTGTTTGGGGCGGCTGGAACATTGAGCAGTTTCTCTTGCAGCTAAAGATGCCCATATCATAATGGAAATGAGCGCTTTTTATTGAATTTCAGGCTTTCAGCAAAATTCTCAACATTCGCCGCAAAGGCTCGGCAGCACCCCACAACAATTGGTCGCCTATGGTGAAAGCGCCCACATACTCGGGTCCAAATGCCATTTTGCGGATACGACCCACGGGAATCGTCATGGTGCCGGTCACGGCCACAGGGGTGAGGTGTTGCAAACTGGCTTCGCGGTTGTTGGGAATGACCTTCACCCATTCGTTGTCAGCTGCGATCATGGCCTCGATATCTGCCACTGGTACGTTCTTCTTAAGTTTGAGGGTGAGGGCTTGGCTGTGGCAGCGCATGGCGCCCACACGCACACAAAAACCATCGACCGGCACAGCGGGCGTTGCAAAACTGGGGCCTTGACCCAAAATTTTGTTGGTCTCAGCCATGCCCTTCCATTCTTCGCGACTGGTACCCCAAAAATCGTCGCCTTCTTTTTTGCCCATCCCTAAATCTTTGTCTATCCAAGGAATCAGCGAGCCAGCCAGCGGAACGCCAAAGTTATCGGTTTCTGCGGCAGAAAGTGCGCGTTGTTTGGCAATGAGTTTGCGGTCAATTTCCAAAACAGCGCTTTTGGGGTCATTCAACAGGTCTTTCACCTCGGCATGCAGCGTGCCAAATTGGGTCAGCAGTTCGCGCATATGCGCCGCCCCGCCGCCCGACGCTGCTTGGTAAGTTTGGGTGCTCATCCATTCCACCAAGCCGGCTTTGTACAAAGCGCCCACGCCCATCAACATACAGCTGACCGTGCAGTTGCCACCCACCCAATTGAGGCCGCCTTTGGCGAGCGCGTTTTCAATCACTGGCAGGTTCACCGGGTCGAGAATGATGACGGCGTCGTCTTGCATGCGCAGTGTGGAGGCGGCATCTATCCAGTGGCCTTTCCAACCCGCACTGCGCAACTTGGGAAATACCTCAGCGGTGTAATCGCCGCCTTGGCAAGTGAGAATGATGTCGCAGGCTTTCAGAGCGTCAAAATCAAGCCCATCAAGCAGCTTGGTTTCGTTTTTCGCCATGGCAGGTGCTGCACCACCTGCGTTGGAGGTAGAGAAAAACACGGGCTCTATCAAGTCGAAGTCTTTTTCAGCTTGCATGCGGTCCATCAAGACCGAGCCGACCATGCCACGCCAGCCAACCAAGCCAACGCGGTTTCCTATTTTTTTCATTGTGTTGCCCTGTTAATCAATGTTGTGCACTCAAAGCCTTGACCACTGCATCGCCCATTTGCGCGGTGCCCACTTGGGTCGTGCCTTCGCTGTAAATGTCGCCGGTGCGCAGGCCAAGGGCCAGCACTTTTTTCACGGCATCTTCAATGCGCACCGCCGCGGCTTCTTGGTTCAGACTGAAGCGCAGCATCATGGCCGCGCTGAGGATGGTGGCCAGCGGGTTGGCCACGCCTTTGCCGGCGATATCGGGCGCGCTGCCATGGCTGGGCTCGTACAAGCCTTGGTTGCTGGCGTTGAGCGATGCCGAGGGCAGCATGCCGATAGAACCAGTCAGCATAGAGGCCTCATCGCTCAAGATGTCGCCAAACATATTGCCGGTCACCACCACGTCAAAGCGCTTGGGCTCTTTCACCAGCTGCATGGCGGCGTTGTCTACATACATATGGTCGAGTGCCACGTCGGGGTAATCTTTGTGGACTTCGGTGACGATGTCTTTCCAAAACTGGAAGGTCTCCAGCACATTGGCTTTGTCCACGCTGGTCACGCGCTTGCTGCGCTTGCGGGCAGCTTCAAAGGCCACACGGGCGATGCGCTCTATCTCGGGGCGGGTGTAGCGCATGGTGTCAAAGGCTTCTTCGGCACCGGCAAACGCGCCATCGGGCGACACGCGGCGACCACGCGGCTGGCCAAAGTAAATATCGCCTGTGAGTTCGCGGATGATGAGGATGTCCAGGCCCGCGATCAATTCGGGCTTGAGGCTGGAGGCGTTGACCAATTCTTTGTAGCAAATCGCGGGGCGGAAGTTGGCGAAGAGGCCTAAGTTTTTGCGCAAACCCAAAATGGCTTGCTCGGGTCTTAGAGGGCGATCCAGGGTGTCGTATTTCCAGTCGCCCACGGCGCCAAACAAAATCGCATCGGATGCCTTGGCAAGGTTCAAAGTGGCCTCGGGCAAGGGGTGACCATGGGCATCGTAAGCTGCGCCACCGACCAAGGCGGTTTCCATCTCAAACTTTAAATCCAAGGCGTTTAAAACTTTCACTGCCTCAGCGACGATTTCGGTGCCAATGCCGTCACCTGGCAAAACTGCGATTTTCATGGTGTGCTTTCAGTCAGGGTGTGCGCCAACCAAGGCTTGGTGGCCAAACGGGCGGCTTCAAATGTGCGAATTTTGTCGGCGTGTTTCAGGGTCAGGCCAATATCGTCCAGACCGTTGATCAGGCAGTATTTGCGAAAGGCCTGCACTTCAAAAGCGATTTCCTCGCCTTGGGGGCGCACCACCACTTGGCGTTCCAAGTCCACTGTGAGCTGGTAGCCAGGGAAGGCGTTCACCTCGTTGAACAACAGGTCAATCGCCGCTTCGGGCAACACAATAGGCAGCAAGCCGTTCTTGAAGCAGTTGTTGAAAAAAATGTCGGCAAAGCTGGGCGCTATGACTGCGCGAAAACCGTATTGGTCTATGGCCCAAGGCGCGTGTTCGCGTGAGGAACCACAGCCAAAATTTTTGCGAGCCAGCAACACAGACGCGCCTTGGTAGCGCGGCTGGTTCAGCACGAAGTCGGGGTTGGGTTTGCGGCTGGCGGGGTCCATGCCGGGCTCGCCTTTGTCGAGGTAGCGCCATTCATCAAACAAGTTGGGACCAAAGCCGGTTTTTTTGATGGATTTTAAAAACTGCTTCGGGATAATGGCGTCGGTGTCGACGTTCTCGCGGTCCATGGGAGCCACGATGCCTTTGTGGAGAGTGAATTTTTGCATGGTGGTTCCTCAGGCGAACTTACGCACGTCAACAAAGTGACCGTGAATGGCTGCGGCTGCGGCCATGGCAGGACTGACCAAATGGGTGCGCCCGCCGTTGCCTTGACGGCCTTCGAAGTTGCGGTTGGAAGTGGAGGCGCAGCGTTCACCAGGCTCGAGTTTGTCGGCGTTCATCGCCAAACACATGGAGCAACCCGGCTCGCGCCATTCAAAACCAGCGGCCTTGAAAATTTCATGCAAGCCTTCTTGCTCGGCCTGCGCTTTGACCAATCCAGAACCAGGCACCACCATCGCCAACTTGATGTTCTTGGCCACTTTCTGGCCCAGCTTTTTCACCACCGCGGCAGCTTCGCGAATGTCTTCGATGCGGCTGTTGGTGCATGAACCAATAAACACTTTGTCGACAAACAAGTCGTTGAGTGCTTTGCCGGGTTGCAGGCCCATGTAGGACAGTGCGCGCTCAATCGCATCGCGCTTGCTGGCGTCTTTTTCTTTGTCGGGATCGGGCACGATGCCGTTGATGTCGAGCACCATCTCTGGCGAGGTGCCCCAACTGACTTGCGGCAAGATGTCTTCGGCCTTGAGTTCCACCACCGCGTCAAACTGGGCGTCGGTATCTGAGTGCAAGGTTTTCCAATAGGCCACGGCCTGGTCCCATTCCACGCCAGTAGGTGAAAGAGGACGGCCTTTGACATAGGCGATGGTTTTGTCGTCCACCGCCACCAAACCCGCGCGCGCGCCGCCTTCAATCGCCATATTGCACACCGTCATGCGGCCTTCCATGCTGAGTGCGCGAATGGCCGAGCCTGCAAATTCAATGGTGTAACCGGTGCCGCCTGCCGTGCCAATTTTTCCGATGATGGCCAGTACCACGTCTTTGCCGGTCACGCCTTTGGCCAGCGTGCCTTCAACTTTGATGAGCATGTTCTTGGCTTTTTTGGCCAGCAAGGTTTGCGTGGCCATCACATGTTCTACCTCTGAGGTGCCAATGCCGTGGGCCAGCGCGCCAAACGCGCCATGTGTGGAGGTGTGGGAATCGCCACAGACAACGGTCATGCCGGGCAAGGTTGCGCCGTTTTCGGGGCCAATCACATGCACAATGCCTTGGCGTTTGGACATGAAAGGAAAAAACGCTGCTGCGCCAAACTCTTTGATATTGGCGTCCAGCGTGGTGATTTGTTCTTTGCTGATGGGGTCGGTGATGCCGTCATAGCCCAGCTCCCAGCCGGTGGTCGGGGTGTTGTGGTCAGCGGTGGCCACAATGGAGCTCACGCGCCAGACTTTGCGGCCAGCTTGGCGTATGCCTTCAAAAGCTTGTGGACTGGTGACTTCATGCACCAAATGCCGGTCGATATATAAAACAGCTGTGCCGTCTTCTTCTGTATGGACGACGTGTTCGTCCCAAATCTTGTCGTATAGCGTGCGTCCCATGCGGGTTCCTAGCCTCAAAGTTGGCAAAAAGGATGATGTTAGGCAGTTATCTTCATTGGCTAAACTCAGCTAC
>CANLWQ010000159.1 GCA_947494405.1 Comamonadaceae bacterium
AAAGTATTCCACCCAAACCAAAGAAAGACCTTAAAGAAGCGCCGCTGTGCGCCGATTCATAGCTTGTACCCGATTGAAAACGGCGTGTATGGATGTGCCACACACTGCTGACTCCCCCTAAAGAGGAAATTGCCATGATCTACCGAATTGCTCTCGCTGTTACCGCACTGTCTGGATTGACTGCTTGCGAAACCATCCATAGCTTGACAGCCCCGGCGAATGCGCCTGTGGTGGCCATTGGCGCGCCTGCCGGTGCCCAAGCCCCTCGCGTGTCACCAGCGGTTGCCCCCGAGCCAGCGCCTGTGACCATGATCACCCCGATGATGGAAAAGCGTGAAACCTTTGTGGCAACTGGCTACGCAGTGATCAGCATTCAAAACCATAAAAACCCCGCCCAGCAACGCTTGCTGGCCATTCGTGCGTCCAAGCTCGATGCTTACCGCGCCTTGACCGAACAGGTTTATGGTCAACAAATGGACGCCAGCACCACGGTGGCTGACATGACTGTGATGAACGACACTTTCCGCGCACGTGTGGAAGGCGTCATCTATGGTGCCAATTTGGTGAGCATCACCCCGATTGGTGACGACACCTACGAGACCACTTTGTCGCTGGACCGCAATGCGGTGCAAGACTTGCGCACCCTGTACTTGACCCAAATCGCTGCACGCCGTTAATTCAAAACCTCAGAATTGACTGCCATGCGCTCACCTTTGTTTTGCTTTGCTGTTACCGCCTTGGCTTTAAGCAGCGGCCTGCTCTCATCTGTCGCCGCCCAATCGCTGACGGCTGAAGAGCGCTTGGAGGCGATTCGCCAGTCCTTGGTTCAGCGTTCCTTAGAGGGGCCTACCCAAGTGCGCGCTACCCAGTGGGTGGATGGCAACGGCGCTTTGCAAGAAAGCAGCAGTTTTGTCACCGGCATGGAAGTGCGCGGCGTGCGAATCTTGGCCTATGGCCGCGACATAGACCGCCAACCCACAGCCAACGGCATGCAACTCGATGGCAAAACGGCTTTGGCTGCTGCCTGCGTGTCGCCTGCGGCAGACGGCGGCGTCTGGCATCAACTCAATTGGGTGTTGCGCTACGACGGACCCATGTCTGCGCAGCGTCGCTACGAGGCGCAATTGATCAGCCAGCAATTTCGTCAACAAACATTCAGCGCCTCACACCATGCCAAGAATTGGCGCGTGAGCGAGCGAAAAATTCCCGCCGATAGCTACGAGCAATTGCTGGTCGGGCAGGGCGAGCAGTTCGTGCCTTGGGTGTTGCGTGTCAGCGTGTCTGCCAGCCGTGACTCTTTTTACGCTTCCAATGTGTATGACGTCACATGGGAATTGATTGGCCGTGGCCCGGGTCAAGACCCCGCCTACCGCGGTTCGCAACAAATCAGCATTGATGTGCCGCGCACCGTGGGAATCGAGTCCAAGCCCTTGGCCCCCGTGGTGATGTCGCAAATCCAAGCAAGCATTCAAAAATTTCAAGAAGGCATGGAAAAAGTGCTGTCTTGTAAAGTGCCGCAGTTTCAAGTGTTGAATGTCAATGCTGGCAGCGTGCGCATTGCCGGCGGCGCCGCCAGCGGTATCCGCGTGGGAACCCAAATGGTGCTGGCTGATCGCCAAAAACTGCCTCTCAGAGCCTTAGAGCCTCGCGCTTTGGAGCGCTTGGCAATGGCTGAGGTGGTGTCTGTCACCGATTATTATGCGGAGCTCAAGTTGACCGCTGGTGCGAAGTTTCCCGCTAATGCGCAATGGGTCGCCATTGCACATACGCCTTAATTTTCTGGAGTGATTGACCATGTTTGCTTTTCCACAACATCTTTCGAGCAGTGTGCTTCTCTCCTGTGTGCTGATGGCAACCGCGGGCGCCGCCGAGCCGCCCCGTCAACCGCCTTTGGAGTTGCCCAAAGAGCTGATGCCTGCTGAAACCCCAGCGGTAAAAAAGCCTATGGCCAATCCCATCAAACTGGCCAAAGCCGATATTCAAGACATGGTTCCTGGCTCATCTGCGGCGGTGTCCACCCCAGTGGGCGCAGCTCCTAAGCCAGCAGTTCAAGACATGGCTGCAGCCGTATGGAAGACCCACACGGTGGTGGCGGGTGACACCTTGGAAAAAGTGGTTAGAAAATACTACCCCAACAGCCCTTTGAAGCCCGAGGTGTTGCGCGACTGGGTGGTGGTCAACAACCCGAATGCTTTCATCAAACCCAATTCGAAAAAATTGCAACCTGGCACCGTGTTGAACTTGGCTGACCAAGCCGAGTTGATCCAAAAACTCATGCCCAGCCCAGCTGTTGGCGCCAACGCCCATGCCAAACCCAACAGCCCGCCAGCCAATCCCTTGCCCGCACCGGTGGGCGGGGCGGCTTCACACCAAGCGGGCAATATCCAAGCTCTGGTAGAACCCAATAAACGTAACTGGGTGCGCTACCCCTGATACCTGCTGCGCCTTGAATGGCGCCCAAGGACTTGCCAGATGCTCGGTCCCGATCTTGTGAATGCTGCCAGCCGGATAGGGCCTGTCCAGGCAGAAAACCGCACGGTCTGGGTACAAACGCCGGTAGCACAGCAATTGGGACTGCGCGACGGGCAAATTGTCCAAGCCACTGTCGAGGTGCGCGATCAAAGGGTGCGGCTGTGGTTGAAAGATTTCTTTTTTGAGTTGCCCAATGGCTGGGTGCTTAAAGACGGCGACAAACCTTTTTTACGCGTCATGCACAACGCCAGCGGCTGGGGGTTTTTGATTCAAGCCCACCCCAATGGCCAAGCCCCTGCGGCAACGGCAACACCGGTGAACCAGTTGTTTGGGTTGCAGACCACCCCCTTGGCACGGCCCACCGATGTGGCGGCCCTAGAGCCCCAATCTAACCGCGTGGGCATGCTGCTGATGCAGCCGCCAGGATTCACCACTTTTTCAAAATTAATGAATGATGTGGCGCAAGGCAGTTGGAGCACCCAAACCGAGCTCGGGCCTTGGTTGCAGCGCCTTTTGCAGCAACGCAATTCTTTGGCGCAAATCAACCCCAGCATGTTGCGCAAAGCCGTGTTGGGTCAGTCGCGCAGCATTGAAAACATGTTGTTGCAAGGCCAAGAAGGCGCGGACGACCCTAAAACACTGCTCAAGAGCATGTTGGCTTTGCTCAGCGAAGCCTCTGTCGATGCGGTGGACAAAGACAGCTTGCGCCAATTACAAGAAGCCAGCGGCGAATTCGAGGCCGCCCAGGCCCAGAGTGCGCAAAAAATGCAGCAAGGCGAGCTCTCGCTGCATGTGATCTTGCCGTTTGTTGACGCTGATCCGGTTGATTTGCATTTTCAGCGTCCGCCGCGCAAAAAAGGCCAAGAAGAGCCGCCTTTGAGTGTGGACATCCATTCGCGCAGCCGGGTCTTGGGCGAGGTTTGGCTCAACACCCAAATCTCCAAAGGCAATGATGTTGATTTGGTGATGTGGGCCTTGCGCGGGGAAGTGGCGCATTTGGCGCGTGAGCGCTCTGGCGAGTTGGGCCTAGAGCTCGGCTCGGCGGGCTTGCAGTTGCAGTCGTTTCAAATTTTCAACGCCCCAAGACCGCTGGCCCGGGTGGGTGAAGCCTCGGGCACGCGTGGCTCGGTCATCGATTTAAGGGCTTGAGCATATGAAAGCGCCTTTTGAAGCCGTTGCCCTTGAATACGGCAAACAAAAAACCCCTCGCGTGGTGGCCAAAGGCCAAGAGGAATTGGCGCTGCGCATCATCACCGAGGCCAAGCGCCAAGGCATTTATGTGGCCGAAGACCCGCAGCTGTTGGCGCTGTTGAGTCGACTCGATGTGGGGGAAGAAATCACGCAAGACATGTACACCGCTGTGGCGGTGATTTTGTCTTGGGTTTATTGGTTAAAAGGCATGCAGCCTGGCGACGAAGCCAAGGCAGAGCCCGAGGCCGCACCGGCTGCCAAAGCGGATGATCAAGCCTCGCTATAGCCGCGCATGCGTTTGAGGCGTTTGATTTGACCTAATCGGTCATATACCTCCACCGGACTGGTGGGGTCGTTCACATTCAAGCTTTCCAAGGCGCCACGGATGGCGTCGAGTTTGCGCAAAATCAAAATTTCATTGCGGCGGTGCATATCGCGGCAAATCACCATGCGTTGGCGAAAGGGGGCCCATTCGGGGCCAAGGCGGTCAGCGTCTTCCGGTTGGCGCACGCCCGTGACTTGACTGAGATCGGCCAAGATATGGTTCTTCTCATTCAGCAGTTCTTCAAAAGCGTCCAAATCTTGTTCTTTGAGTGCATTGAATTCCTCGTCCAGTAAGTCTGTCAAGCGGTCTAACTGCACATCGGCGTAAGACACGGCTTGGGGTACTTCAAGAAGGGCTTGTGCATTCATGGAACTGTCCTTGGGGTGATCAGATCATTTTTTCCAACGCAACAAAGTTTTCAGCAATGCGACGTGGGTTGATCGGGTAGCTGCCTTCACGCAAAGCGGCTTTGATGGATTCGACCTTGGCGCGGTCAAAGTCGGGTACATCTTTGATACGTTGAGAGATTTTGCTCAGGTTGACCGTGTCAGCACCAGGCGCGGCAGGCGCAGGTGTTGATTTGGCTTCCACAGCACTGTCGCTCTTGCCAGCACTGGGCTTGGCATCGAGTTTGGCCGCTGTAGAGCGGTTTGCCGCTGGGTTGGCAATTCGAGCGTTGTTAGATATAGGGTCAGACATGGTGAATCCTTAGGATGAAAGTGACGGGATGCTTGAAATCTCGACATAGGAAGTATCGACCCCAATGCTTGAGACTTGAGGGCAAAAACTTCGAAAAAGCGGACAAAGTTGCAAAAAAGCCATTTTTTTACCCATTACAAACCGCGAGCCGTATTCATGCCGGTCACTACCGCTGTCAGTAATCGACCCGACTCGGGATTTTTCAAGCGAATTTGGTCGCCCAAAGTGCCATCTTGTTGGGCTTCAGCCCGAACCGTGATTAAAAAACCTTTGCCTTCGCCCACCGCCACCAACACCTGTTGGCCACGTTTGACCATGGTCGAGGACTTTAAATCTTGCAAGCGCAGCGGTGTGTTGGCAGGCAAATCGCGCTGCAACTCCATATTGATCATCTCGCGCTCATCGCCCACCAAACGGGTCTC
>CANLWQ010000160.1 GCA_947494405.1 Comamonadaceae bacterium
ATACCGCTACCAAGCCCAGCGCCAAGGTATTGAGCTTCAAAAAAATCGTTTTGGGTGTTCCGCAAGCCGCTTCATTGAAAGCCTCATTTGAATTAGCTAAAGCGCAAATCGCTGGTGTGAGCTTGGCTCGCGAATGGGGCAATCGACCTGCCAACCACGCAACCCCCGACCATTTGGCGCAGGTTGCTAAGCAAATTGCCAAGCATTCTCGGGTGTCATGCGAAGTGCTTGGCTTGAAAGAGGTCACCAAACTGGGCATGGGGTCGTTTGCTGCAGTTGCTCAAGCTTCTGCCCAACCCTTGCGGTTTATTGTTCTGAAATACAAAGGTGCGGCAGATTCACAAGCCCCCACCGTGTTGGTGGGCAAGGGCATCACGTTTGACACCGGCGGTATTTCCCTCAAGCCAGGTCCTGGCATGGACGAGATGAAGTTCGATATGTGTGGTGCAGCCAGTGTGCTGGGAACTTTCGAAGCTTTGGCGCAGCTGCAGCCGGCCATCAATGTGGTGGGTCTGATTGCCGCCTGTGAAAACATGCCAGGTGGTAAAGCCTTGAAACCGGGCGATGTGGTGACCAGCATGAGCGGTCAAACCATAGAGATTTTGAACACCGATGCCGAGGGCCGTTTGATTTTGTGTGATGCCCTGACCTATGCCAAGCGTTTCAAACCCAGTGCCGTGATCGACATCGCCACTTTGACCGGCGCCTGTGTGATTGCGCTTGGCCATTTGCGCAGCGGTTTGTATGCCACAGACGAGAAATTGGCTGGTGCACTGCTTGCCGCTGGAGAGCGAACCTTAGATTTGTGCTGGCGCATGCCTTTGGATGAAGAATATGCCGAAGGTTTGAAATCCAATTTCGCCGATGTCGCCAATATTGCCGACCGTTCAGCGGGATCGGTCACTGCGGCTAAATTTTTGCAGCGCTTTGCCACAGATTTTCCTTGGGCTCACTTGGACATAGCTGGTACAGCTTGGAAGAGCGGGGCGGCCAAGGGCGCGACTGGGCGTCCCGTACCCGCACTCTTGTCCTATTTGGTCAACCAACAAGCCATTGCCAAAAAATGACCGAAGTGGCTTTTCATTTCAATGTGCCGGACAAGATGAATTACGTTTGTCGGATATTGCGAAAAGCCTGCCAAGCCAAAGCGCGTGTGGTGGTGACTGGGCCGCCTGAGGAATTGAAAAACCTTGATGAAGCTTTGTGGACTTTTTCACCTCAGTCCTTCATCGCGCATTGCTGGTCTACAGATGACTTGACGAAAACACAGTTGAGCTTGGTTATTTTGCAGGCTGATGGCGCTGGTACTGCCCCTGCGGCTATGCCCCACCATGAGGTATTGCTCAATTTGGCGCCATCTATGCCTCAAGGCTATGAGACTTTTGAGAGGGTGATTGAAGTGGTTGGTTTAGGTGAAGAAGACAAAACCCACGCCCGCGAACGATGGAAAACCTATTCCAAACGAGGCTATACCTTGGTCAAGCATGACCTCAGTACAAAAAGCGCTGTGTCATGACTCGCCCAGACATCATCAAATCCCCCGTACCTATGCTGACCGAAGTTGTGCAAATCAACGGCAGTTTGCGTCCTGCCGTGTTGCCTTGGGCGAATTCGCCAGTGGCTGGCAAAGACCTGGGTCTTCCAGCCGATCTTCCCGATCAAGAGGCTTTGGCGCAAAAAGTGATTGAAAGAGTAGAAACCCAATTGGCGCAATTGATTCCCGATCTGTTGCGTCAGTCGGTGGATGATGTGATCCGAGAACATTTAGGTGACAACCCCAAGCTTCCCTGATTTTTTGGATGTAGGCCTTAAAGCTCTGGCTTTTCGGTTATCTTATGGGCTCATCATTTTTCGGAGATTCTTTATGAAGCTTAAATTAACAGTGGCATTGGCCTTAGGCGTTTTTTCCTCTTTGAGCATGGCTCAAGAGGTCGTCAAAATTGGCCATGTTGCCCCGCTCAGCGGCGCTATTGCCCATTTGGGTAAAGACAATGAATATGGTGCGCGTTTGGCGATTGAAGAGCTCAATGCCAAAGGCGTTTCTATTGGCGGTAAAAAAGTCAAGTTTGAACTGTTGGCCGAAGACGATGCTGCCGATCCCAAGCAAGGTACAGCTGCTGCACAGAAATTGGTCGACTCTAAAGTCAATGGCGTTGTCGGCCACTTGAATTCAGGTACATCCATTCCGGCCTCAAAAATTTACAGCGATGCAGGCATTCCCCAAATTTCGCCATCATCTACCAACCCCAAGTTCACACGCCAGGGTTACAAAACCACTTTTCGCGTGGTGGCTGACGATGTGCATTTAGGTGGTACCTTGGGCCGTTTTGCCGTCGGTGAACTCAAAGCCAAGAACATTGCAGTGATTGATGACCGTACTGCTTACGGTCAGGGCGTGGCTGACGAATTTGAAAAAGCTGCCAAAGCTGCCGGTGCCACCGTGGTCGGGCGTGAGTTCACCACCGACAAAGCCACCGACTTCACCGCCATCTTGACCACCATCAAAGGCAAAAAACCCGATGTGGTGTTCTTTGGCGGCATGGATGCAGTTGCCGGTCCCATGATCAAGCAAATGAAATCCTTGGGTTTGAATGCCAAGTTTGTCGGTGGCGATGGTATTTGTACCAATGAAATCCTCAAGCTCGGTGGCGATGCAGTGGGTAACAACCAAGTGTTTTGCGCTGAAGCCGGTGGTATTGATGAAAAATCCAATGCCGCTTTCAAAGCGAAATTCAATAAGCGTTTCAATGTTGACGTACAGATCTACGCACCTTATGTCTATGACTCAGTCAACTTAATGGTCGACGCTATGGTCAAAGCCAACTCATCTGATCCAGCCAAATATCTGCCTGTGTTGGCCAAAACTGCGGGCTACAAGGGAGTCACTGGCGACATCACTTTTGATGAAAAGGGCGACATTAAAAATGGTGCTTTGACTTTGTTCACCTACAAGGCTGGCAAGCGCGAACAGCTCAAAATCGTTCGTTAACACTATTTGAGTTGAAGTTCCCAATGGGTTTTTTGCCAAGCAATCACTTCTTGCTGCAAGAGATGTTGGGATTGGGGGAACCGCTGTGGCCACAGCGGTTCCATCCTTAATTCAAAACGGTTGGCTTGTTTGTCTGACAGGCGAAGTTGTAGTTTTTTATAGTCTGGTTCGCGCCTTGCATGGCAAACAATGACCGCTAATCGCAGACACATCAGTTGGCAAGCAAAGCCTTCATCACTGAAGTCTGTTTCTAGCTTCTTGAGTTTTCCTTTGTGCCCCAGCACCAGCAAACTCAGCCTATGTAACTCATGAAGCGCAAACCCTGGCGCATCCGTGTTGTCCAAAATATAGGCGCTGTGTTTGTGTGAGTCGGTATGGGATATTTGCGCTCCAATTTCATGCAATTGAGCCGCCCAATCGAGTTTTTTCAATAGCCTGTTCCAGTCAAGACTGGTGTGTTTGGAAGCTTCCAATTGCTGAAGGAAATAACAAGCTACTTTGCTAACTCTTTTGGCTTGCTCGGCGTCGGCTTGGAACTCTTTTTGTAAACCTAAAACGGTGACCGCACGGGTGTCTTTGGTATCGTCTTCTCGCTCAATCAAGTCATACAGCAAGCCATGGCGCAAAGCGCCCGGGGTAACCTGTAACTCCTCGATTTGGAACAACTCCAAAACCGCATACAAAATAGCCAAACCGCCACCAATGACTGCTCGCCGGTCTTCCTTTAAACCCTCCATGCGCAAGTGGTCTGTATGGCCTATGCGAATCAGGTGGCGCTTTAACCAGTCCAAGGACTCCAAGGTGATGGTTGTGTTGGACCAGCCAGCGCCACCCAGGACTTCAGCCACGGCGCTGACCGTACCTGATGATCCAAAGGCGTTGTCCCATGCTTTATGCGGAAATTTTTCTACAGCCTCTTCTAAAACTGCCTTGGCTGCTACCTCAGCTTTGTGAAAAGCGGCTTGGGTTAATTCTCCTTGGGAGAAATATTTCAGACTGGAAGACACGCTTCCCAGTCGATAGCTTTCAAGCAAGGATGGGTCTTGCTTGACACCCAATATAAATTCGGTTGATCTGCCGCCAATGTCAATCACCAAGCGGCGTTCATCTGTTTGGGGTAAGAAATGAGAGACACCTTGATAGATGAGGCGGGCTTCTTCCCGACCTGAGACAACTTCGATAGGAAAACCCAGTAACTCATGGGCTTTGTCTAAAAAAACATTCCTGTTTTTCGCTTCTCTCAAGGTCTGGGTTGCCACTGCCCTGACTTCATTAGGTTTAAAGCCCGCCAATCGCTCAGCAAAACGCGCCAGACATTCCCAGCCACGCTCCATGGCTTCCTTACTGAGGTTACGTTCTTCATCTAATCCGCTGCCCTGACGCACGGCTTCCTTGATGTACTCTGAGCGCTGGATCAGCCCATGGCTGTAGCGACAAATTTCTAGGCGAAAGCTGTTTGACCCAAGGTCGACAGCAGCCAACATGGTTCCATTTTTCATGAATGTGTCATGGTGTGAGTCAAAGTGAGATCCAAATATGAATAAATTTTTACTATTTTAAATGCCAGTAATGCATTTATTATGTGTCGGAAACATGACTGATTAATGACAGGTAGAGGATCAATTTTTCAACTCAGTCATATTTCAGATATGAAACTATCATGATTAAGGCTGTATTCGAATATTTTATTATTCAAAATGCATTTTGTTCTCATGGGCTGCATTTTTCTAGACACGATACTGTCACATTCCTTTCTTAGAGTATGCAGGAGTTGGTAATAGATAGAGTAGTTCAATTTTTCAAGGAGAGAAAATGTTTCAATTGAAGTCATGGCTTATTGCCGCAGGTTTTTCAGCCGCTTCCATGTTGTCTTTGGCTGCCGACATCACAGGCGCTGGTGCAACTTTCCCGTTCCCCGTTTACAGCAAATGGTCTGAAGCCTACAACGAGAAAACTGGTAACAAGTTGAACTACCAATCCATTGGTTCTTCAGGTGGTATCAAGCAAATCAAAGCTAAAACTGTAGATTTCGGCGCCACTGATGCGCCCCTCAAAGGCGAAGAGCTTGAAAAAGAGGG
>CANLWQ010000161.1 GCA_947494405.1 Comamonadaceae bacterium
CATCGCAGCTTTCCTGCCATGCATATTCACGCTCTTGTTGTTCTATGAGTTGGTTAATTGCCTCAGTGGCAAGCGCATGGGGACTGCGTTTTTGGCGCAGGGCGATGGCTTTGAGCTTTTCCCGTGCAGTGACATCGATTCGGATAGACATGGGGACAGTGGTTGAGGTCATAGAATTTGGGCTGAGTAAGTTACTTTGTAGTGCAAAGTATGGTAACTCACTACAGATAAGCGAGTTTTAAGGTCCGAGAACACTGCATGTGGGCGGTGGTGTGTTCAGTATTTAATAATTTATTTTTTTAGTATTAAATAGCTATATTTAAAGCGGTGGCTTTGGAGATTTCAAAAGTGACAACTGAAGGGTCAAGCATGATTAAAAAAAATCTTTTCTTCACATCAGCCTCCATCTTCATATTGATGTTGTTACTGGTGGCAGCCGCGCTTGTATGGGGCGGCCCAGGAACACCAGCTCCGATTGCCAGCATCAACGACCCCTTCAAGTCGGTTGATTTCTCCTATATGCCTGCCATGAAAAACTACCAAGGGGCAGACGGTGTAAAACTGTTTTACAGAGAGTACGCGCCCCAAAGCGACAACCTCAAAGGCAGCGCTGTGCTGGTTCATGGCTCATCGGCCAGCAGCGACAGCATGCACCCCATGGCCACTGCTTTGGCTGCAGCTGGTGTCCATGTCTATGCGCTTGATATCCGAGGCCATGGCGCGTCATTACCCAAGGGGCAGATCGCTTACATCGGTCAGTTGGAGTCAGACTTGCAAATGTTTGTTCAAGCTGTGCAGCCGCCCAGCCCATCCACCTTGATCGGGTTCAGTTCGGGTGGGGGCTTTGTGCTCAGGATTGCAGCCAGTGAAATGCAATCTGCATTTGACAGCTATCTTTTGTTGGCTCCCTTTCTGGGACATAACAGCAATAGCAAATCCATCAGTGGCACAGGCTATGGCGTGGGCATACGCCACATGCTGGATAAATCTAAATTTATTCAAGTGGAGTTGATGAAAGACAGCTATAAGACTTTCCGGTTTCCAAATGACACCACTGACCTTAAAGCTTCCACCACCTTGGGCACCATCGGTATGGGCATGAAGTTTTAAGCTTCAAACAATCCATAAAAAATCCACCTCAGGGTGGATTTTTTTTCGCCAGTACCAGCAATACCTGTTTTAAGGCGTAGGCTGTTTGTCTTGCGCGTCAGCCGCCGCCAAAGCCGCGTCGCGTAAGCGCCAGCGCACATGCAAGGCGCTGGCTGTAAACAGCATCAAGCACAACAGAATTTCAATGGCGGCAAAGCCCTTGCTGGGCCAAGCGTCGCCTTGCAAACGAATCACCCCTTCGGCAAAGTACAGCCACACCACCAAGCTGACCCAGCGGTAGGTGTACATGCGGTTTTTGAGCAAGCCCGCCAAGGGAATGCAAAGGGGCAGGGCTTTGAGGGCCAGCCAAGAACCGCCTGGGCGCAAAGGGGCCAGCCACAGCTCCCAAACCAAAGAGAGCACAATTAATCCGATGAGGCTGCTCACAGCCAAGCTGCGGCTGAGTTGCACATGCCACAGGGCTTGGGAAGTAAGGTGAGGAGTGGATGGCATGATAGAGACCATGATTGTCTCGCAACTTCTCAACATGCTGCAAAAGCTGATGTATTTCCCCTGGCAACGCGCGGCGCGCAGCTTGGCGCAGCGTTTTGCCGATGACCGCTTAGGTCAAACCGCTGGCGCGCTGACCTTCACCACCTTGATCGCTGTGGTGCCTTTGCTGACCGTGGCGCTGGCGGTGGTAACCGCCTTTCCCATCTTTGACCAATTTCAAACCGTGTTGCAGCGCTGGTTGTTGGAAAGCCTGATTCCTGAATCGATTTCCCGCCAAGTCTTGGGCTATCTCACGCAATTCACCACCAAGGCCAGCCGCTTGGGAAGTTTTGGCTTTATCGCTTTGATGTTGTCGGCGCTGGCATTGATGCTCACCATAGACCGAAGCCTCAACATGATTTGGCGGGTACGACAGCAACGCCCTTGGGGGCAGCGCTTGATGCTGTACTGGGCGGCGCTGACCTTGGGCCCGTTGCTGGTGGCCGCCAGTTTGGTCACCATGGCCTGGGTCATCACTTGGTCGGGCGGCTCGCTGCGCTACCAAGGGCCTGGGGTGAAATTGGCCTTGAATATTTTGGAATTCATGCTGCTGTGGGGCGGCATCACCGGTTTATACCGGTTTGTGCCCAACACCCGTGTGGCTTGGCGGCCTTTGTTGTTGGGTAGTTTTGGCACGGCGCTGGTGCTGCAAGCGGCGCGCAGTGGCCTCACGATTTATTTGGCCAGCATGCCCACGTTTTCGCTGATTTACGGCACTTTTGCCACCGTGCCGATTTTGCTGGTGTGGGTCTACACCACCTGGGTGGTGGTGTTGTTGGGGGCGGTGGTGGTGGCGAGTTGGCCTGCCTTGGCTCTGGAGTTGTTTACAGGCGATCAGCCTACTGCGGCTCAGGGCGGGGCCTTGGGCCTGGCTTGCATGCGCTTGCTGCAACAGGCACGCGCACACAGCGCCGGCGGATTGTCGGCGCAGAGCTTGGCGCAGCAACTCAACGCCGACCTCGTGGAGGTGGAGAGGGTGATGGCTTTGTTGCTGAAGTTGGACTGGGTGGGGGTGTTGGATGAACCCCAAGCCCCGCGCTATGTCTTGCTCATTGATTTGGCGCAGCTTAATTAATTGGGGTCAGACCCCAATTAAAAAGCGTTTGAGGGCATTCAAAGTTTCGTCAGGCGACTCGCTCATCTGGTGATGACCATGGGGGATGGTCACCACTTGCAATGACTTGCCGCTGTCTTTGGCCTGTGTGATCAGAGGCAGTGCATTTTTGGGCAGCGTCATCTGATCGGCTTCACCCAACACCATCAGCACCGGGCAGGTGACCGCCGCCATGGCTTGCAGGCCTTGGTCATAGTTGTTGCAGGCATTGAAACCGGTGTGAAACACATTCACGGTTTTGTTGCTGGCCAAGACCCTTCGCCCCAGCGCCAAACTCGCGCCAAACACCCAAGAGCCAGCGCCGGAAGGTGGTGCCAAAGTAGAGCGTGAAAACACATTGGTCATGTGCAGGGCTTTCTCGGGCTCATTCAATGAAGCATCTAACAGCCCTTGTGACACCTTCATGGGATAAGCCGTACCCACCAGCGCCACATGGCTGATGCGCTCGCCCATATTGGCTGCTGTTTGCAAGGCGATGAGCGAGCCAAAACTGTGGCCCACCAAAGCGGCTTGCTTGACGCCATGTGCATCCAACAGCGCTTGGATGAATGCCGCCGCCTCCTGCACCGTGGCGGGCGGTGCACCCGCGCTTTTGCAGTGACCGGGGAGGTCTATGGCCAGCACGTTCCAGCCGTGATTGGCCAAGTAGCGGCTTTGCAGCGCCCATACGCTGTGGTCGCACAAGACCCCGTGTATGAGCACCACGGTGCGCTGCGCGGGGTTGAAGTCTTTACCGCCGGTGTAAGCGTAGGTTTTGTGGCCGTTGACATGGATGTACATGACTGCTCCTTAGGCTGCTTTTTCAGCTGCTTTGAGGGCGCGCTTCAAGTCGTCGATCAAGTCATCGGCGTCTTCCAAACCCACTGACAAACGGATGGTGCCCGCACCAATACCTGCCTGCGCCAAAGCCTCGTCGCTCATGCGGAAATGCGTGGTGCTGGCGGGGTGTATGACCAGCGATTTGCTGTCGCCCACATTGGCCAAGTGACTGAAAATTTTCAGCGCTTCAATAAATGCACGGCCCTGTGTGCGAGAACCCTTGATGTCAAAGCTGAACACCGAGCCCGCGCCGCGTGCGCCGCCTTTCAATAATTTTTGCGCCAAAGCGTGGCTGGGGTGATCGGGCATCAGCGGATGACCTACCCGCGACACCATGGGGTGAGCCGCCAAAAACGCCACCACTTTTTCGGTGTTGGCCAAGTGGCGCTCCATGCGCAGCGGCAAGGTTTCCATGCCTTGCAAAATCAGCCATGCACTGTGCGGGCTGAGGCAGGCACCAAAGTCGCGCAAGCCCTCGCGGCGCGCGCGCAGCAAGAACGCGCCCACCGTGCTCTCTTCGGTGAACACCATGTTGTGAAAGCCGGCATAGGGCTCGGAGAGTTCGGGGAACTTGCCGCTGGCTTCCCAGTCAAACGATCCGCCATCGACCACCACGCCACCAATCACCGTGCCGTGGCCGCTTAAAAATTTGGTCGCCGAGTGGTAGACCAAATCCGCGCCCAAAGAAAGTGGCTTCATCAAATACGGTGTGCTCAAGGTGGCATCCACCAACAGCGGCAGGCCGTGGTCGTGGGCAATCTGCGAAACAGTGGGAATGTCTAACACGTCCAGGCCAGGGTTACCCACGGTCTCGCCAAACAGCAACTTGGTGTTGGGGCGTATGGCAGCTTTCCAAGCCGCAATGTCCCCTGGTTTGACAAAGGTGGTCTCTATGCCAAAACGGCGCAGTGTGTAATGCAACAGATTGTGTGAGCCGCCGTACAGCGCCGAGCTGGACACAATATGCGACCCCGCGCCCATGATGGTGGCGATGCTCAGGTGCAGCGCGGCTTGGCCGCTGGCGGTGGCGATGGCACCAATGCCGCCTTCCAAGGCTGCTATGCGTTGCTCGAACACCGCTGTGGTGGGGTTGCTGATGCGGCTGTACACATGGCCGGCGCTTTCCAAGTTGAAGAGGGCCGCGGCTTGGTCTGTCGACTCGAACACATACGAGGTGGTTAAGTGAATCGGCACTGCGCGCGCGCCGGTGCTGGGGTCGGGTTGGCTGCCCGCGTGCAGTGCGAGCGTGTCGAAATGGGGATCGGCGTATCCGGTCATGGGGTTCTCGTTTTTTCGGTGTACCAAATGCAGATTGTGGGCTATATTGAATCCTATGTTGGCCACGTTGGCCTCAAGAGGAAACCCATGAAAGTCAGTGACATTCTCAGACTCAAAG
>CANLWQ010000162.1 GCA_947494405.1 Comamonadaceae bacterium
AACGTCCATGCACTGTCGGGGAAGGCGGTGAGGGCACTTGGCTGGTATGTATTCATCATGAAATCTCTCTATTTGAAGAGGCTCTTTGCTTTCGCATGGGTCATGTCGTTTTCTCTTTTTTCTTTTGCACAAAGCAGTACTGGAAATTTGGATCCTGTGATTGTTAGAGGCATACAGACTTCTGCTCAACTGTCCGATTTTTTGAATTCAAAGTCTGTGATTCAAAGATCAGACATTCAAAAAATGCAAGTAGGAGATTTATATGATTTGTTACAAGGTGAAGCGGGCTTGGACATGTCGCGCACAGGTGGTGTGGGTAGTCCCATATCAATTTATTCAAGAGGTTCTAGCAGTTCACAAACTTTGATCTTGATTGATGGGATCCCGTTTGGAGGGCAAGACGCAACAGGAGCGGCTTCACCATTGCAAAATATTCCTGTTCAACTCATAGAAAAAATAGAGATCACCAGAGGCAATGCATCTGCTCAGTACGGACCAGGCGCGATGGGAGGGGTTATAGAGATCACTACGCAATCTGGATCCAATGGAGTTCCCATGGCTTACTCAGAACTAGGGTATGGATCTGAAAATACCAAATCAGTTTTGGTTGGCTATGGTGGAAAAGTCAATGGCACACAATTTAACGTGTCTATCAATCAAACTACCAGCAATGGAATTGAAGCAATATCGGCTACAAAGTTTCCAAACTATTTATCTGGCTATACGGGTAACACCAATGGGGTTAATCCATCCAATAATCCTTATAGGACCTCCGGCTTGAGCTTGTCAGTTAAGCAGACCATTGATGCACTGACCTCAATCGACTTTAAATTTCTCAAGTCAGATTTGTCCAGCTCGTTTGATAATTATTATGATTTACCCGCAATCAATTGGAAAAGCAAAACTGACTCTGATTTTGCAAGGTTGGGCTTACTCCGACAGATGAATGATGCGTGGATTTCAAGCGTAAGTTACGGGTATTCGGGAACTGATTTGTCTACTCTGAAAAACGACGCGCTAGACAGAACTTATGGTTCAACAAATACGCGTCATCGACTTCTCAAATGGACAAATGATTGGGTTGTTCATCCGAACATGGATTTAACAATTGGCTATGAAAACAAAACATCAAATCTCAGAGCCCTTCATGATTCGATAGCCTATGGTCCTGCCCCCTCATTCACTGAAGTTGTTGTGCCAGTTATCCTGGATAAAAAAATCACCAACAGCAGACTTTACTCTGGGGTTAACTATCGACATGAACGATGGTCTTCTCAATTCAACTTAAGTCACAATCAAATCAGTAATTTTTCAAGCAAAACAAATTATTTTTATGGCCTCGGATATCAATTGACAAGTGAATTTAAAACATTCGCCAATCAATCCACAGCCGTTCTTTACCCAACCCTTGGACAACTGTACGACTCCTCCTATGGAGGTAATGCCAATTTGAATCCAGAAAATTCTCTAAGTAGAGAATTGGGCATCCAATATAAAAACGCCTCTAATTTATGGCGAGCAACTTATTTCACAGTTGATTACAGTAATTTAATCGGATCAAGTGGCGTTCTTGTGGATGATCCTTTTTGGAGTAATCAAGGAATAAAAAAACTGTCTAATGAAAAAAAGTCCTCTAATAACGGTATCGAGCTTGTATGGCGAGGTGAGGCAGGTAAATTTCAATTTGGGGTCTCTATAACGCATCAAAATCCTGTCAATGAAGCCAGTACACAGAAGGTCTTAAATAAATCCAACAATTTTGGCTCGGCTGACTTGTCTTATTCGTTAGACAATAAAAATAAATTGAATGCAAAGATAGTCGGTGTAGGAGGCAGAGACACACCAAATCTAGACCCCACCAACTTTGACCCCGTAAAAGTTGGTGGTTACGCATTATTAAAATTCGGGTGGCAACACCAAATCGATAACGCGTGGTCATCCTCACTATCCTTGGATAATGCTCTTAACAAGCAATACTATCAAGTCTACGGTTACAACAACCCGCTTAGAAGTTTATTTGCAAATCTTCGATACACGCCCAAATAAAACGATGTATCCCACCCGCATCGTCTGCCTCACAGAGGAAACCACCGAGTGGCTTTACCTGTTGGGGCAGTCCCATCGCATTGCGGGTATCTCTGGCTATACCGTCAGGCCTAAACAAGCGCGGCATGAAAAGCCGCGTGTCAGCGCGTTCACCAGTGCCAAGATCGACAAAATCTTGGGGCTCAAGCCCGACTGTGTATTTGGTTTTTCAGACTTGCAAGCAGATATTGCTACACAGTTGATTCGTCACGGTGTGCAGGTGACAGTGTTCAATCAGCGCAGCGTGGACGAGATTTTTTCCATGCTGTACCAAGTGGCTGCCATGGTGGGCGAAGCAGTTCTGGGTTTGCAACATATCGAGGCCATGCAGTTGCATTTGCAAACCATCAAGACGCAATCGCAAAGCTTTGTCAAACGTCCCAAGGTGTATTTTGAAGAATGGGATGAGCCGCCCATCAGCGCCATTCGCTGGGTGTCCGAACTCATTCAAATTGCAGGCGGTGACGATTGTTTCCCCGAATTGGCGTTGCAGTCCATGGGCAAAGACCGCATCATTGCCGACCCGCTAGAAATAGTCAGACGCAGTCCCGACATCATCATTGGCTCTTGGTGCGGCAAGAAATTTCGCCCCGAAAAAGTGGCTGCCCGTGAGGGATGGGCAGATGTTCCTGCTGTCAAAAATAATCAAATTTTTGAAATCAAGTCTGCTGACATCTTGCAACCAGGCCCTGCTGCACTCACCGATGGTGTGACACAACTTCATCGCATCATTCAAAACTGGGTACATGCCCATGGCTAAGATTTGGTTATATGTTTGCTTGGGTGTGTGGCTGCATACGGCACAGGCAGTGACCGTGGTGGATGACCGCCAAGTGGCAGTGACGCTCAAGCTTGCCCCTCAGCGCATCATCACCTTGCTGCCTTCTTTGGCAGAAACCGTGTGTGTACTGGGTGCTTGCAGCCGCTTGGTGGGGACTGATAAACACGCCAACTGGCCGGCCTCTGTGAAAGCCTTGCCAAAATTGGGCGGCTTGGACGACACACAACTCGAAGCCTTGGTGCGCTTAAAGCCGGATGTGGTGTTGCTCGCCAAGTCTGCGCGCATCATCGCCAGACTGGAGGCTTTGGGTATTCCTGTGTTGGCCCTAGAACCCCAAACCCCAGCAGACGTCAACCGTGTTTTGCAAACAGTGGCCATGGTTTTGCAGCTGCCTGATGCCCAAGTGCAAGCCGATAAAGTGTGGCAAGGTATTCAACATCAAGTGGTTCAAGCCCAATCGCGTATGCCTTCCCAAGCCATCAACGCATCGGTTTACCTCGAGGCCAGCACGGGCGGTTACGCCGCAGGCGAGGCTTCTTTCATTGGCGACATACTGCGGCAATTGGGTTTGAAAAATATAGTGCCCAAGGACATGGGGCCATTTCCCCAACTCAATCCCGAGTTTGTGGTGAGAGCCAATCCGCAGCTGATTGTGTTGGCCCAACCCATGGCAACAAATCTAGCGCAGCGCCCTGGGTGGTCAGGCATTGCTGCCATCAAGAACAAACGTGTGTGTGTGTTTCCTTCAGGTCAAGCCGATATCTTGGTGCGTCCCGGACCGCGCTTGGGCGAAGCAGCACAGCTCATCAGTGAATGTGTTTTACGCAGCTTCGCGTCATGAACAAAATTCCTGCTTCGCAATTTGCTGCATGGCTGGTGGCCTTGTCATTGGGCTCCATGGGTTTGGGGCTGATGACGGGCAGTTTGGGTTGGGAGTGGGGCGTTTCGTGGGCCGACCCCATAGTCCAAGACATCCGTTTGCCGCGCACCGTGGGTGCTTGGTTGGCGGGTGCTTTGTTGGGCTTGGCGGGTGCGTTGGCACAGGGTTTGTTTCGCAACCCGTTGGCGGACCCTTATTTGTTGGGCAGTGCCTCTGGGGCTTCATTGGGCGTAGCCATCGCTTTGTCATTAGGTATTTGGGGTTCTAGCAGCTTTGCAGACATGTCTGAGGGCATGCAATGGGCCATGCGTTTGGGTTTAACCGGCATGGCCTTTGTGGGCGCATGGGCGGCGGTTCTTCTGACGCTGTTGCTTGCCAAGGGTGTTGAGCACACTTTGCGCTTGCTGTTGGCTGGCGTGGTGGTGGGTGTGGTGTTGGGGGCGCTCACCTCTTTACTCACTTTGGTGTCTCCCCAAACTTTGCCCGCGATGCAGTCTTTTTTGCTGGGCAACACCAGCATGTTGAGTGGGCAAGCTTGTGTGTTGATGGCGCTTGTGTTGTTGTTATGTGCAGGGCTGTCGTGGATTTTCAGCCCGTTGTTGGATGGTTTGCGTTTGGGTGAGTCCACTGCTCAGAGCCTGGGGCTTCGTGTGCTGCCCTTGCGAATTGCGCTGCTGGCCGTGATGGGCTTGGCCACGGCCACAGCGGTTGCGCAAACTGGTTTGATTGCTTTTGTGGGCTTGGTGGCTCCCCATTTGGTCAGAGCCCGTTTCACCGGTAGTTCTGCTTACCTGTTGGTCTTGTCATCGTTAATGGGTGGCGTACTGCTGACCACAGCCGATGTATTGGCCAGAGGATTGTGGGCACCACAAGAGTTGCCGGTCGGGGTGCTGACAGGCGTTTTGGGTGGCGGGTATTTGTTGTGGCGCATACATTCTTCTCAAATGGCGGGTTCGTCAGCATGAAGCCAGACTATGCCTTCACTGCACAAAAACTGACCGTGCAACGCGGGTCTTTAAACGTGCTTTGCGAAGTGGATTTGTGTGTTCATGCAGCGCAGTGGACTTGCGTGGTGGGACCCAATGGCGCTGGCAAAACCACCTTGCTCAAAGCCATGGCGGGCTTGTTACCCAGTACAGGTGAGTTGCGGGTGCAAGGACAAGATGTGCGAATGCTGGCGGCAAAAGACCGCGCCAAGATGATGGCGTGGT
>CANLWQ010000163.1 GCA_947494405.1 Comamonadaceae bacterium
CAAAGGCTTTGTCGAACTTGTCGAAATGCTTTTCGTCTTTCACCAAAATCATGCGGCTGAGATGGTAAAAATCGTCCATGCTGCTGGCCTCGCTGTTGGGCCCCACCACATTGGCTTGCAGCGCTTCCAAAAGCGTGAGGTATTCCTTCACAGACACCGGCAGTTTGGCTGAGCGCAAGGTGTAGAAGAAGTCGATCAGCATGGCAAGCCCCTTTCAATGGGCAAACAAGCATTTGCTGCTTGAGAGGGGTTCATGGGCCATCCTCGTCGGTGGTTTCACCGTGAAGCCAGCGGCGAGCAGCTTGCAATCCCATGCCACCCCCCAAGCCGACCAAAGCGATGCCCACCATGCTACGGACGCTGTAACCCGCATCAAATACATCGCAGCCTAAAAGCTGGCCAACGAAAAATCCCAGCAATGCGCCCACCACAAAGCCGACGGCATCTCCAAGACCTTGAGCGAGCAAATGTTTCATGGTGTGGGATCAGCGGTTACGGCTTTGCATGAACACCAGTTTTTCAAACAGCGTCACGTCTTGCTCGTTTTTCAGCAGTGCGCCCACCAGCGGCGGCACGGCTACTTTATCGTCTTGGGTTTGCAAAGCCGCCAGCGGAATGTCTTCCGCTACCAAGAGTTTGAGCCAATCCAGCAGCTCAGAAGTGGAGGGTTTTTTCTTCAAACCGGGTAAGCCGCGCACGTCGTAAAAAGTTTTCAATGCAGCGGCGAGGAGTTCTTTTTTCAGATTGGGGAAATGCACATCAATGATTTGCCGCATGGTATCGGCCTCGGGGAACTTGATGTAGTGAAAGAAACAGCGGCGTAAAAAAGCGTCTGGCAGTTCTTTTTCGTTGTTGGAGGTGATGAATACCAGTGGCCGGGTTTGGGCCATGATGAGTTCACGGGTTTCGTAGCAATAAAACTCCATGCGGTCTAGCTCGCGAAGCAAGTCGTTGGGGAACTCAATATCAGCCTTATCGATCTCGTCAATCAAGAGCGCCACCGGTTCGGTGGCAGTAAAGGCTTGCCACAAAACGCCTTTGATAATGTAGTTTTCTATATTTTTCACGCGCTCGCCGCCGTCTAAATCCGACATTTGGCTGTCACGCAAACGGCTGACCGCGTCGTATTCATACAGACCTTGCTGCGCCTTGGTGGTGGATTTCACATGCCACTGCAACAGGGGCATACCCAAAGACTGCGCCACTTCTTCGGCCAACATGGTTTTGCCAGTGCCGGGTTCCCCCTTGACCAGCAAAGGGCGCTTCAAAGTGATGGCCGCATTGACCGCCAGCATCAGGTCTTGGGTGGCAACGTAGTTATCAGTTCCAGAAAATTTCATTTGCTATAGCCTTTTATTTTTTTCCAACGCGGAGCTTACAAGCTGCGTCGATATAATCTTTGGAGTTTCTTTTCACGATTGTCTGTCCAAAATGATCAAGCACATTACATCGGTTCTCATGGTTTTTGTCGCCTCGGTGACCTCACTGGCTTATGCCCAAGACACAGCAGGGGATGCCAAAGCCGGTGCCACCAAAATTGCTATGTGTATTGGTTGCCACGGCATCAAAGGTTACCAAGCTTCATTTCCCGAGGTTTACAAAGTCCCCAAAATTTCCGGACAAAACGCCGCCTACATTGTTTCCGCTTTAAATGCTTACCAAAAAGGCGAGCGCAAACACCCCACCATGCGCAGCATTGCGGCCTCTCTTTCTGCCCAAGACATGGCAGACATGGCCGCTTATTACGAAGCCCATGGCAAAGATGATGCTCCCCCACAGCCTGCAAAAGCCTCCGAGCCATCAGCTGCTGTGGCTGCTTTGTTGACCAAAGGCGCTTGCAGTTCTTGTCACGGTGCCAACCTCAACACGCCCGTGGTGCCTACCTACCCCAAGATTGCAGGCCAATACAAAGATTACCTGTATGTGGCGCTCAAGTCTTATAAACAAGACGGACAGGCTACCTGGGGTCGCGCCAATGGTGTGATGGGTGGTATTGCCAAGCAATTTACTTTGGCTGAACTCAAAGAGTTGTCTGCTTACGTCAGCAGCCAGCAGGGCGAATTAAAGACGGTTCCCCAGTCTAAGTTTCGCTAAAACCTCAGTCGCGGGTGGCCAAGCGCTGAACCGCGGCTATATAGGCTTGTCCATCGGGCGGGCGCCCACTGCGCTGGCTTTCCCACAGCATGGTGCCCAAACACTCCATCACTTCGTGATGGGCTTCGTGCAAGCTGTTTCTCTTGGCGGCCAACAACTCAACCGCTTGTCGAATACCGCGTGGTTGGTCTATGGAGCATTGCTCGCTGACAGACACATGCATGGACAAATGCAAAAACGGGTTGGACTGACCGTCTTCGCCCTTGTACTGCTTGGCCAGCGCTGCATCAACATCGGATAAATCTGCGGTGTATTCGGGGTGTTCTGCCACCCACAAACCCGCCAGCGTTTCCAGCGCATCGTTTAAATGCGAGCTTTGTTGCTTGGCATAGACTTGGCAGAAGAACCGCCTGACATCTTCTTGTGAAGGATTGAACATGGCTTGTATTGTTAACCAGAGATTTGTATGAACCACGCTTTTATTTGCGACGCGATTCGCACCCCGTTTGGCCGCTATGGCGGCGCTTTGTCTGGTGTGCGCGCCGATGATTTGGCGGCTGTGCCTTTGAAGGCTTTGATGGCCAGAAACCCTAGCGTGGACTGGCAAGCGGTGAGTGATGTGCTGTACGGCTGTGTCAACCAAGCAGGCGAGGATAACCGCAATGTGGCCCATATGGCGAGTTTGTTGGCGGGTTTGCCTCTTGAAATTCCAGGCGCCACCATCAACCGCTTGTGTGGCTCTGGCATGGACGCACTTGGCACGGCAGCCCGCGCCATTCGCGCCGGTGAGGCCGGTTTGATGATTGCCGGCGGCGTGGAGAGCATGAGCCGTGCACCCTTTGTCATGCCCAAAGCCGAAGCCGCTTTTGGACGCAATCCGCAAATTTTTGACACCACGATTGGCTGGCGATTCGTCAACCCCCTGATGAAAGCCATGTACGGCGTGGACGCCATGCCCGAAACCGCAGAAAACGTGGCCACCGACTACCAAATTGAGCGTGAGGCCCAAGACCTCATGGCCTTGGCCAGCCAAATGAAGGCAGTGGCTGCGCAAAAAGCAGGCATATTGGCCCAAGAAATCACGCCTGTCAGCATTGCGCAGAAAAAAGGCGATCCCATAGTAGTGGACAAAGACGAGCATCCGCGTGAAACCAGTTTGGAAAAACTGGCCCAACTCAAAGGCGTGGTGCGCCCAGATGGCACGGTGACCGCAGGCAACGCCAGTGGAGTGAATGACGGCGCGTGTGCGATTTTGTTGGCCGATGAAGCCAGTGCCGCCAAACATGGCTTAACCCCCCGCGCCCGTGTGGTGGGCATGGCAACCGCCGGCGTGCCTCCGCGCATCATGGGCATTGGCCCCGCGCCTGCCACCGAGAAAGTGCTGGCGCTCACCGGTTTAACGCTGGCGCAAATGGATGTGATTGAGTTGAATGAAGCCTTCGCTGCCCAAGGCTTGGCGGTGTTGCGTATGCTGGGTTTGCAAGACGATGACCCCCGCGTGAATCCCAACGGCGGCGCGATTGCTTTGGGTCACCCACTGGGCGCGTCAGGTGCGCGCTTGGTAACCACCGCCACCAACCAGCTGCAGCGCACCGGTGGGCGCTACGCGCTGTGCACCATGTGTATTGGCGTGGGGCAGGGGATTGCGGTGGTGATTGAGCGGGTGTAGGGCTTATTGCTCCACAAAAGCCCGCTCCACCACAAAGTCGCCCGGTGTGGTGGTGTTGCCTTCCTTGAAATGCCGCTCTTCCAGCATGGTTTTCAGGTCTTTGAGCATTTGCGGGCTGCCGCACAACATCACGCGGTCGGTCTCGGGGTTGAGCGCGGGCAGTCCCAAGTCGCTGAACAATTTGCCTGAAGCAATCAAATCGGTCATGCGGCCTTGGTTTTTGAAAGGCTCTCGGGTGACCGTGGGGTAATACAAAAACTGCGCGCTCACCATTTCGCCCAACAACTCGTGCTGCGGCAGTTCTTGGGTGAGGTAGTCGTGGTAGGCCAACTCTTTGACTTCGCGCACGCCGTGCACCAGAATCACTTTTTCAAAGCGCTCGTAGGTATCGGGGTCGCGGATGACAGACATATAAGGCGCCATGCCAGTGCCCGTACCCAGTAAATACAGGTTCTTGCCGGGGAGCAAATAGTCGATCAGCAAAGTGCCCGTGGGTTTGCGCCCCACCACCACTTTGTCACCCACTTGAATGTGTTGCAAGCGCGAGGTGAGTGGGCCATCGGGGACCTTGATGCTTAAAAATTCCAAATGTTCTTCATAGTTGGCGCTAACGATGCTGTAGGCACGCAGCAAAGGCTTGTCGTTCACCTTAAGGCCAATCATGGTGAAGTGGCCATTCGAAAATCGCAAAGCCATGTCACGCGTGGTGGTGAAGCTGAACAGGCGGTCGGTCCAATGGTGGACGGATAAAACAGTTTCTTCGTGAAAAGCGCTCATAGAGGGTAGTTTGGCTATAGCAAAGCTTTCGATTTTAGTTGAGGCGCTAGACTGCCAGCTTCTGACAAACAAAGCGGGTTTTTGAGATGAAAATTTTTGCCTCTTTACAAGACGTAGCCAGCTGCGTGGGCCAAGACGTTGCGGTCAGCGGTTGGGTGGTGGTCACGCAAGCGCAGATCAATTTGTTCGCCCAAGCCACCGGCGACCACCAATGGATTCACACCGATGCCGACAAAGCCCAAAGCGGGCCTTTTGGCAGCACCATTGCGCACGGATTTTTAACCTTGTCGTTGTTGCCGCAGTTTTTTGAGTCTGCGTTTGAGATTCAAGGCTCGCGCATGGGCATCAATTACGGCTTGAACAAAGTGCGTTTCACCGCGCCCGTGCCGGTCAACAGCCGTTTGCGCGCCCATATG
>CANLWQ010000164.1 GCA_947494405.1 Comamonadaceae bacterium
ATCTCAGCCGCTGGCTCACCAGCGGCGGCGCTGTGGCCTTGGCGGTTTGCTTGGTCTTGGGAGGCCTGCTTGGTCAACGGCTGCTGCAGTCGGCCACTGTTGCGCTATGGCTAGATTCGCATTTGCTGCGTTTTCCGTTGGTAGGCAAATTGATGCACCACACACAGCTGTCTTTATGGACGCTGACGCTGTCGGATTTACTCAAAGCAGGTGTGCCCATGCTGGACGCGCTGGAAGTGGTTGCCGCCAGCAGCACCAACCGCTGTTTGGGTTTGGCAACCATTGCGCTGAGAAGCAAGGTGGGTCAAGGACAGTCTTTGGCAGATGCCATGCGGGGGCTTTCGCCTGACGCGTTTTTTTCACATGTGTTTCCTCCCCTGTTGGTGCAACTGGTGAATGTGGGTGAGCAAAGCGGCGCTTTAGATTCATTGCTTGCCAAACTGGCCCACCAATTCATGTTGCAAGTAGACAACTTGATGCGGGAATTCACACAACTCTTAGAGCCCTTGATGATGGTGGTGTTGGGTGTCGTCATGGGGGCTTTGGTGCTGGCCTTGTACTTACCAGTGTTTCAGTTGGGACAGGTGCTTTAGCTGTTCTTATAGACTGCAGGCATGCAAAACCCTGCTTTCAAACGTATTGGACTCACCGGCGGCATAGGCAGCGGTAAATCCACTTTTGGCAGCCTGCTGGTCGACAGAGGTTTTGCCTATATAGATGCAGACGCCATTTCCAGGCAGTTGACAGGCGTGAACGGAGCCGCGCTTTCCCAGATTCGCCAAGTCTTTGGTGAAGACTTCATAGCCCCTGATGGCAGCATGGACAGAAACAAAATGCGCGCTTTGATTTTTGCGCAGCCCCAAGCCAAAGCCCAGTTGCAAGATATTTTGCATCCCTTGGTGAGATCCACTATGGCTGAGCAAGAAGCCCAATTGATGAGCGCAGGCAAGCCATGGGTTGTTTTGGATATTCCTTTGTTGGTGGAATCTGCTGCTTGGCAACAGCAGCTAGATGGCGTGCTCGTGGTCGACTGCAGTGAGGACAGGCAAATAGCCCGCGTCATGGCCAGAAATGGATGGACCCGGGAAGAGGTGCAAGCGGTGATGTCGGCGCAAGCCAGCCGGCAAGAGCGCCTTGCGGCCGCCACTTGGGTCATCGATAACGACAGCGATGACATGCAGGCTTTAAAAAGACAGGCCCAAGCTTGGAATCCTGCATAAGTTGGTAAATTCAGGCCTATAAAACCCCATTAGAGCGGTTATCATTTAAGGAGCCGTCATTTACCAACCTGCGAAGTATTGTGATTCTTTACGAACACCCATTTAATGAACGAATTCGCACCTATTTGCGACTGGAGTACTTGCTGGGAAGGTTCGAGCACCTTTTATTGCGCTCGTCCGAAATAGACCACCATTTTGCGCTGACCACCCTGTTTGAAATCGTTGATGTGGGTGGACGCTCCGATTTGAAGTCCGATATCTTGAAAGAACTCGACAGGCACAAGCACCAATTCAACAGTTACCGAGGCAATCCCTCGGTGTCAGAAGAGGTACTTGACGAACTCCTGATGAAGATTGATAAATGCCAAACTGGCTTTAACACGGTGGGCAGTCGCATAGGTAACTGTGTCAACGACAACGACTTTCTCAGCAGTTTGCGCAACCGTGTGGGCATTCCTGGTGGTACTTGCGCTTTCGACTTGCCTGCCTACCACGCTTGGAAACAACTGGACCCCGATGAGCGGCGTCAACATATTTTGAAATGGTCAGAACCGCTCAAGGCACTCAATGACAGCGTGATTCTGTTGATGCGCTTGCTGCGCGAGAGTGGCGCACCGCAACGCGTCATTGCCACCAACGGTCAATTTCAGCAAGCCTTGCCCCAAGGACGCTTTCAATTGATGCGTGTTTTCATTAATCCCGCTCTGGGTTTGGTGCCCGAGATCAGCGGCAACAGAATGATGGTTTGGGTCCGCCTCATCAACCAAAATTGGGATGGCAAGCCTCAGGCGTCAGCAGAAAACGCTGAGTTTGAAATAGAACTCTGCTCTTGAGTCAGCCATTCCAATACCGGCAAACTACCTGGCAACAGGGGCGACACCGCCACCGGTAAACACTGCCAAGCAAAAGCTTGGCCTTCACGCATTTGCAATTCACCCTGCCATGCCAGCACTTTATAAAAGTGCAATTGAACCAAGGCATGGGGGTAATCTATGCACTCGCTTTGCCAAGCATGGCACTGCGTAACCTCAATACCCAGTTCTTCACGCAACTCCCGCGTCAGTGCTTGCGCCACTGTTTCGCCTTGCTCTAGTTTTCCACCAGGAAACTCCCAGTAACCGGCGTAGTCTTTGCCTTCGGGGCGGGTGGTTAGTAAAAAATAGCCATCGGGACGAATCAACACACCCACCGCCACTTGGACCCGAGAGGGATCAATGCGCACCGCGGCGTCCTGCGAAATCTCTGGCGAACTGAAAAGCCACGCGCCCACTGCGTGAACCGCGCTCCAGCGCCCACACCAAAGCTTCAGGGTGCGCGCTTGCCGCTTCATTGGGTGGCACACCCAGCGAAGACAACCATTGGTCGACGATGAGTAAATAGGCGTCTTGGCTGAAAGGATAAAAGCTGATCCACAATCCAAAGCGTTCGGACAAAGAAATTTTTTCTTCAATCACTTCACCCGGATGCACTTCGCCATCGTCTGTGTGCTTGTAGCTGAGGTTGTCTTTCATGTACTCAGGCAAAAGATGGCGTCGATTGCTGGTGGCGTAAATCAATACATTGGGCGTGGCGGCAGCCACTGTGCCGTCAAGAATAGATTTCAATGCCTTGTAGCCAGGCTCGCCTTCTTCAAAACTCAAATCATCACAAAAGATGATGAATTTTTCCGGCCTTGTGGCCACCACATCGATGATGTCGGGCAGGTCCACCATGTCGGGTTTATCCACCTCGATTAAGCGCAACCCAAGCGGTGCATAGGTGTTTAAACAGGCTTTGATCAATGAAGATTTACCCGTGCCGCGCGCACCTGTGAGCAGCACATTGTTGGCAGGCAGGCCTTGCACAAACTGCAAAGTGTTTCGCTGAATCTTTTCTTTTTGGGGATCAATTTCTTTCAGATCGTCCAAGGTCATGGCAGCAATGTGTTTGACCGGTTCAAGCACACCGTGTCCGTTGCTGCGCTTGCGATAGCGAAATGCAATGCCAGCACGCCAGTCGGGGGCATGCAATGCTTGGGGCAGCACGGTTTCAATGCGCGCCATCAAAGTTTCAGCCCGCAGCAACATGCGCTCTAGATGTTCATTAAGAGACATATCAGCTTCTGTAGTCAGCGTTGATGGTGACGTAATCGTGGCTTAAGTCACAGGTCCACACTGTTTCAGTGGCGTCTCCTCTGCCAAGCACAACTCTCACCGTGATTTCCGACTGTTTCATCACACGCTTTCCATCTTCTTCTTTATAGCTGGCGTGTCTGCCACCATGGGTGACCACATGCACATCATCTAAATAAAGCTCAATCTTGTCTTGCGCCAAATCGGCAATACCCGCGTAACCCACGGCGGCCAAGATGCGACCCAAATTGGGGTCGCTGGCAAAGAAAGCGGTTTTGACCAAAGGCGAGTGGGCAATGGCATAGGCTGCCAGCAAGCACTCGTCGCTGTTGAGTCCGCCTTCCACTGTGACCGTAATGAATTTGGTGGCGCCCTCACCGTCTCGCACAATCGCCTGCGCCAGCCACCGCGCCACATCTGTGAGAGCTTGTTTCAAGGCCAGGCCTTGTGCGCTGGTCCAATCATCTATGCGCTGGTGGGCAGCCTTGCCGGAAGCCATCACCACAAAAGAATCGTTGGTGGATGTGTCGCCATCGATAGAGATGCGGTTGAAAGAAGCTCGGGCTAAGTCTTGAGCCAGACCATCCATCAAGCTGGCTGATATGTTGGCATCGGTGGCGATAAAACCCAGCATGGTCGCCATATTGGGGCGAATCATGCCTGCGCCTTTGGACATACCGGTGATGGTGACGGTGACGCCGTCTATGTGTAATTGCCGGCTGATGGCTTTGGGCAAAGTGTCGGTGGTCATGATGGCGGTGGCCGCCTGCGACCAATGATCTTGTGCCAAGTCAGTCACAGCCAAGGGCAAGCCGTCGACGATGCGCGCCACCGGCAAAGGCTCCATGATCACGCCGGTGGAAAAAGGCAAGACCTGATGGGCTTGAATATGCAGAAGCTCCCCCAAGGCTTGGCAAACTTGGTTTGCGTGCAGCAAACCCGACTCGCCGGTGCCGGCATTGGCCACGCCGGTGTTGATGACCAAGGCGCGTATGCCTTGCTGGAATTGCATATGTGATTGACAGACCTGAACAGGTGCTGCGCAAAAACGGTTTTGCGTGAAAACCGCGCCCACGCAAGTACCTTCGGCCAAAGAGAAAACCGTCAGGTCTTTGCGGTTGGCTTTTCGAACACCAGCACTTGCGGTACCAATATCAATCCCAGGAACGGGCAACAGTTCAGAGGCTTGGGGTGCAGACAGATTGACCGGCATGTCAGGCAAGCTTTCCGTGACACTGCTTGTATTTTTTACCACTGCCACAGGGACAGGGTTCGTTGCGGCCGACCACAGCCACGGGGCTAGTGTTAGGGTCTGAGTTGTCAGCAAACACATGTGCAGCGCCCGTCTCATCGGGTGCTGAATAAGTGATGCGAGAGAAGGCTTCTGCGTTTTCCTCTAATTTATCCGCAGCAAGTTGTACTTGTTCGGACGACTCAATTTGTACCGTCATCAACACACGGGTGACTTCATTTTTGACCATGTCCAAGAGTTGCCCAAACAACTCGAAAGCCTCGCGTTTGTATTCTTGCTTGGGCTGCTTTTGTGCATATCCGCGCAAATGAATACCTTGTCGCAAATAATCCAATGAGGACACATGCTCGCGCCAATGGCTGTCA
>CANLWQ010000165.1 GCA_947494405.1 Comamonadaceae bacterium
AAGCCAACTAATCCCTGAATCCAGTAATGGTGGAACTCCTGAGCCTCTTCGTCAGTCAGTCCGGATATGGAATTCGGATGGTTTGACATACGATGCTCCTTCAACAAAATGGCCGCGAGGCCAACGCTGCGCCCAACCCGCGCAACCTGGGCAGCCGCAGCAGATGCCACGACATGGGGTGAGGTTCCTGCGCCAAAGCGCCTGAACCGTGTAGGTTTGCAAACTGTGTCATGCAGGTTCTCCCAAACCCAACTCGGCACCTGCTTGCTGCACATGAGACAGCGTCACCAGCTCTTCGCCTTTGTCGCGCGCCTTGCCCTCGGCCAAATCGCGCAAACGCTTGGCCGCAGAGATTTGCACCAGCACCGGTTGACCAGCCACCAATGCATGCAGTTTGTTTTGCGCAGCGTCCTCCCACGGCGTGTTGTTTTGCGCACCCGTGATGCCGCGCGCCAATGTGGCGTCTACCTTGTCCATGTCGGTGCCCAGCGGCAAGATATGGAACAAAGCATCAAACAAGCAGTTACAACATTCTTGAATGAGGTAGGTAGCCCCGCTGTAGCCCATAAAGGGTGTGCCGGTGTGGCGGCGGATGATGGCGCCAGGAAAAGAGGCGGGAATAAAGGAGGCCTTCATGGGTCCACTGCTGCCGGCTTCAGCCAAGTACATGCGCTCGTTGTAGCTGCCAAACAAAATCAGCGGCATTTGTTTATGTACAAGTTCGCGCACAGCTGCGTTATCGGTTTTTTGGCCAGGCAGTCGAGACACCGCAAATTTGCAAGGCATGCCCATTTCGGTTTCTAAAAACTTGCGTATGCCACGCGCATAGGTGTCGGTGGCCACCACCCCAAAACTGGCGGTAGCAAAAAAGTCTTGGGTCACAGAGCGCCACAAGTCCCACACGGGTTTGATGGTGGTGTGGCGTTCTCGGTTGATAAAGGGTTCAGGGTCTAGGCCCAACAATTCGCCCAGCTTGCGTAAAAACTTGGTGGTGCTGTGCAAACCTATGGGGGCTTGCAAATAGGGGCGCTCTAGCGCCTCGCACAACATACGCCCAAACTCACGGTACATGCAAATATTCACGTCGGCTTCGACCAACTGCGACACCTCGGCCAAATGGCTGCCCAAGGGGAACACCATATTGATATCAGCACCAATGCCTTGCACCAAGCGGCGAATTTCGGCCAAGTCGCTGGGGCTGTTGAAGGTGCCGTAACAAGGGCCAATGATGTTGACGCGGGGTTTTTCACCTTCTTTGCGAACCCGCTTGGGCACTTTTTTCATGCCGTATTCGGTCCACAGCCAGTACATGGCGCGGTTGGCACATTGCCACTGGTCTTCGTCGATGGTGCGTGGCAAAAACCGCATCAGGTTGGTGCCTTCGGGGGTGACACCGCCGCCAATCATTTCGGCAATAGAACCGGTGACCACCACCGCAGGCAAATCGGGGTCCAGCACTTGGTGGGCGCGCTTCATTGCGCCTTCGGTACCCTCGCGGCCGAGTTGCTCTTCGGCGAGTCCGGTGACCACAATCGGTAGCTCGTGGGGCGGCAAGGCGTCGGTGTAATGCAGCACGGAAGTGACGGGCAGGTTTTCGCAACCCACAGGGCCATCGATAACCACTTGCAAGCCCTTGATGGCGGTGAACACATACACCGCACCCCAATAGCCGCCTGCACGATCGTGGTCGAGTACAAACATCAGCCCATCTCCTCGGCTTTGCGTTTCTTTTGCTTTTTCTCGAACTGGCGACGCACTTCTTTCTTGAAGTCGGGATGCATGACCGGCACGTTTTCCCAGACCCCTGCTTCATCGCCCTGCCCGACCGAGCCAAAAAACGCTTTCATTTCGTCAAAGCGGGCTTGGTTGCCCATGGCGGCATTGACCACTTGAATAAGAGAACCTGCACCGGCCACCCCCATGAGCGGACGTGCCGAGATAAGGTTGGTGAAGTACAGCGAAGGAATGCACAACTCTTTGGCCGCTTGCACCACCGGTGTGGTGCCAATGGCGAGCTGCGGTTTGAACTCATGCATGGCGGCCAAGTCTTGCTCAAGGGAGGCACGAAACTGCACGTGAACACCCTTGGACTGCAGCCAATCGGCGTCGTGTTTGTTCCAAGGTGTGGCAGGGCAGGCACTGCCTACGTAGCGCAAATCGGCACCGCACTCAATGAGCAGTCGCGCCACCAACAGCTCGGAGCCTTCATAGCCGCTGAGGGTGATGCGACCGTTGATTTTTTGTGCAGCCAAAACGCCGCGCATGGCACCCAAAGTTTGGTTGCGCGCCGCGTCTATGTCCGCTTGAGAAACGCCACAGGCCGCGCCAATAGAGCCCAGCCAATCGTGGGTGCCTTCAATGCCCACAGGGGCCGAGCCCACAATAGGACGACCCGCGGCTTGGAATTCACGCACGCTGGCGGTGTAAAAAGGATGTATGGCCGCTACGGCTTTGCAGTCGAGCGCGGCATACAGCTCGCGCCACTCGCGGGTGGGTGCCACTGTTCCCACGGCCAAGCCCATGGGCGCAATCATTTGCGCAATGATCATGGGGTCGGCGGGGAACATCTCACCCAACAAAGTGATGGTGGGTTTGCTGTTGCGTCCTTGACGAGGAGCCGCCACAGGCCCGGCCATGGCTTCTTGGCGGGCATATTGCAGCATGGCACCAGCCAACACATCTTTGGCTTCGGCATGGGTGGGCACACCAAAACCAGGCACGTCGATGCCAATGATGCGCACGCCGTTGATTTCTTTGGGCAACAACTGCAGGGGCACACCGCTGGCAGTGGGTACGCACAAATTGATGATGACTATGCAGTCGAGCTTTTCTGGGTCGGCTTGTTCGTGCACAGCGTCACGGATGTCTTCGAACAATTTGCCCGTGACCAAGGTTTCCGAATTGAACGGCACATAGCCCACGGTGCGGCGTGCACCATAAAAATGCGAGGTGAATGTGAGGCCGTACACGCAGCAAGCCGAGCCACTCAAGATGGTGGCGGTGCGGCGCATGCGCAAACCCACGCGCAGCGAACCAAAGGCGGGGCACATGCTTTGCGGCTGGTCGTGCGGGCCCTTGGGATAGTCGGCAGCGTACTGCGCCAAGACTTCGCTTTTTCCCGCTTTCGCAGCCGCATCCAACATTTGGTCTTTGCCGGCGTGACAACCCATACCGTCTGCGCTGGCAGCAGCGGCATTGGGCAGTGGGGTGATGGGAATGATGGCGCTCATGGTGGGACTCAAACTTCGTCGTAAACCACTTCGAGGGTAGGACGGTCTATGACGGTTTTGCCCGTCATATCGACTTCGGTGGCAGGCGTCATGACAAAGTCGCGGCCGGTGACGTCGGCGCTGAACAGGCCGAGCAACTCGTCTTGGGTTTGTGGCTTGGGTCGAACCGGCGGCGCGTCGGCCACGTTTTGCGCCAACTCGGCAAACAAGGGCCCCCAAGCGCTGTCAGGCGTGCCAATGATTTCGTAGCTGGCGCTTTTGCGGCGAATATCTTCATTGGCAGGGATAGCGGCCAACACCGGGATACCGGCATTGGTGGCAAAAGCCTGGGCTTCGCCGGTGCCGTCGTCTTTGTTGATGACCATGCCGGCCACGCCGACATTGCCACCGAGTTTGCGGAAATATTCGACCGCGCTGCACACATTGTTGGCTACATAGAGTGACTGCAAATCGTTGGAGGCCACCACAATAACTTTTTGGCACATGTCGCGGGCAATGGGCAAACCAAAGCCGCCGCACACCACATCGCCCAGGAAGTCGAGCAACACAAAGTCAAAGCCCCATTCGTGAAAACCGAGTTTTTCCAGGGTTTCAAAACCGTGGATGATGCCGCGACCACCGCAACCGCGGCCCACCTCGGGACCACCCAACTCCATGGCATACACGCCGTCGCGTATGAAGCAAACATCGCCAATCTTGACTTCTTCACCAGCGAGTTTTTTCTTGGAAGAGGTTTCGATGATGGTGGGACAGGCCTTGCCACCAAACAACAAACTGGTGGTGTCACTCTTGGGGTCGCAACCAATCAGCAATACTTTTTTGCCCTGTTGGGCCATCATGTAACTGAGGTTGGCCAAGGTGAAACTTTTGCCAATACCGCCCTTGCCATAAATGGCAATGATTTGGGTTTCTTTGGTGACTTCGCCGGTGTGCACCGCGTCTGGCTCCACAAACGCCTCTTGACGCAGACGATCGACAAATTGAACAGGTTTTTCGTTGGCAGTGCTCATCAATTTCTCCAGTCCATAACCATCTTTAAACAGTGGGGGTCGCTAAAGGCAACCTCATACGCTTCGAGAGCTTTATCTGGCGTTTGGGTGTGGGTCAGCAAGCCATCCAAGGACAAGCGACCGGTATGAATAAGTTCGGTGACAGCCAGCAAATCGGGTTTTTTCCATTCGGTGGCCACACGTATTTGCGCTTCACGCATGAAAGCTGGTGGATAGGCAAAAGATAAATCTTGGGTGTAAAAACCCGCCAACACCACCTCGCCGCCATGGGCGAGTCGGGAGATCAAGCCGTTGAGCAATGTGCTGTCGCCACTCACGTCATAAATGGCTTGGTAGTCTTTGCGCGTGTCTTCATCGGGGTGAATCACCTTGTAGCCTTCACCACCGAGCTGACGCACGGGGTTGGTTTCCCACACGGTAGGTGCGGGCAGGCCGGCAGCCACCACCAAGCGCGCCAGCAAACGTCCCATCACACCGTGACCAACGATAAGGTCGGGGGCAATGATGGGGTCACGCTTACCACCAATGGAAACCGCGTGATAGGAAGTGGCCGCCAAAGCCAGCAAGACGGCATTGGCACCCAGATGGGCATCAACTGGGATAACACGGCTGTGTGGTACCACCATGGTGGCGCCTGCGCCGCCG
>CANLWQ010000166.1 GCA_947494405.1 Comamonadaceae bacterium
ATTAGCCACGTTCGTTTGCTGGTGTCTACAGTGGTTTCACTCATGTAAGACCTCAAAAATGTGATGTATTTTTAGTAAAGTTTTGAATTCTAACCGAGCCAACCAAACTTAAAACCCCCCGCAAAAAAGCGATTTTTATATTCATTTTATTTTCATAAAAAATGATAAAGTAAAACTTTAATTTTTGATTTAGGGGATTTTATGTTCAAAGAGTTCAAAGAGTTCGCCATCAAAGGCAATGTCATCGATTTGGCTGTGGGCGTCATCATTGGCGCGGCTTTTGGAAAAATCGTTGAATCCTTGGTGGCTGACTTGATCATGCCGGTTATTTCTGCCCTTTTTGGGCAAATGGATTTTTCCAGCTATTTTTGGGTTTTGGGCTCTGTTCCAGACGCAGTACCTAGAACGCTAGAAGCCTTGCGCAAGGCAGGTGTGCCCGTGTTGTCTTATGGTAATTTCATCACGGTCGCCATCAACTTTCTGATTTTGGCATTTGCTATTTTTCTAATGATCAAACAACTGCAGCGATTGAAACAAAATGAGGTTTCTGCTCAAGCACCTGCGGTTGCGCCAACACCTGAAGAGGTTTTGCTGCTTCGGGAAATTCGCGATCAATTGCAAAAAAATTAAGGCTGAGCTTTGGCTGCCTTAAGCGCAGCCAGCAAACTTCTTGGGTCAGCAATGCCTTTGCCGGCAATGTCAAAGGCGGTGCCGTGGTCGGGACTGGTTCGCACAAAAGGCAGGCCCAAAGTTTGGTTCACGCCCTCTTCTAGGCCCAAAAACTTCACCGGTATCAGGCCTTGATCGTGGTACATGGCAACCACCACATCGGTGTCTTTTTGGCCTTGCTGGCTGTGGGCATGCATAAAGACCGTGTCGGGCGGATAAGGCCCTCTCACATTCAAACCAAGCGCTTGGGCTTGTTCAATGGCCGGTGAAATAAAGCGTATCTCTTCTTCACCAAACAACCCTTCTTCTCCCGCATGCGGATTGAGTCCTGCCACGCTCATGCGCGGCGCATAACCATAAAACTTCAGCCAACTGTCGTGCGTGACTTGAAATGTTTGAAGCAGATTTTCCAGCGTGACCGCCTCAATGGCTTCTCGCAACGGCATATGAATACTGACCAGCACCACCCGCAAGCCAGGGCAAGACAACATCATGCGAACCGGCAGTCCACTGACTGGCAAACCCAGATGCTCCGCAGCCAGAGACTGCAGCATTTCTGTGTGTCCAGGAAACGCCTCTCCGCTGAGCTGCAAGGCCTTTTTGTTCAATGGTGCTGTCACAACAGCCGCAACTTCGCCCATCAAGGCCGCTTGGGTGGCGGATCGAATGGCTGCGGCGGCCATGGCGCCCGCTTGGGCACTGACTTGTCCCATGGCAATAAGGTGTGACTCTCCGCATTGAATCACAGGTAACTGGTGCGCCAAGCTTTGCCCAGCTTGAACCACATTACTGACAGACACACATTCCACATGCCTTGGCAAAAGCGGCGCCAGCTGGGTCAACTGATTTTGCAAGGTAGACACATCGCCAAAGACACAACACCCTTGGGTCAACTCGGGCGAGAGTGCAAAGGCTTTGATGATGATTTCGGGGCCAATGCCCGCTGGGTCGCCCATGGTGATGGCCACGGTTTGCGAGCGGGGTTTTAATGTGTGCAGAGACATCAAGCGGGGTTGTCAATGTCAATAAAGCTATGCGTCAAACCCAGTTGATCTGCCAGATGCGCGCCCAGCGCAGGCGCACCATAGCGCTCGGTGGCATGGTGCCCACAGGCGTAAAAACTAACACCTGTCTCGCGTGCCAAATGCGCTTGCGGCTCGGAAATTTCGCCGGTGATGAATGCATCTATGCCTTGGGCAATCGCTTCTTCAAACAAGTTTTGTGCCCCACCTGTGCACCAAGCGATGCGCTTAAGCGAACGGCTCGGGTCCGGCACAACCGATACGGGGGTTTTGCCAAGCCGCGTGTGCAGTAACTGCGTCAAAGCCGCGGCATTTTCAATAGGCATTTGCGGTTGACCGACAAAGCCCTGGGCCTGCTCACCGAAAGTACTGTCTACGCGAAACCCCAAATGATTGGCCAACTGGGCGTTATTGCCCAAAGAGGCATGGGCGTCCAGTGGCAGGTGATAGGCCAGCAAATTGATATCGTGCGCCAGCAACAAAGCCAAACGTGATTTAAGCCAACCGGTGACGTTGCCGGTTTGGTTGCGCCAAAACAAGCCATGGTGAACCAGCAAGGTATCGGCGCCCGCATCAATAGCGGCTTGGATAAACGCCAAGCTGGCTGTCACACCTGAAGCTATGGTTTGTATTTGAGGGCGGCCCTCAACCTGCAAACCGTTGGGGCAGTAATCTTTGAACTGTTCGGGCTTGAGCAAACCATGACAAAGCGCCAGCAATGCGGTGCGCTCAACCATATCAGCGCCGCTCTGCCCGAACTTTGGGGCGCTGCAAAGGAGTCACCGACAGCAATTGCTCTTGTTCTTTGCGCAAAATTTTCAGCTGAGCATTGACGCCAGGCTTGAGCAATGAGACTTGAGCCAACAACTCTGCCACATTGCTCACAGCATGGTCATTGACAGCCAGCAGCATATCGCCTGGGCGCACACCGGCCTTGAAGGCAGGACCTGTTTGTAAAACGCCGGTGATGATGACGCCCTCTTGACGGTTAACGTTAAAAGTTTGCGCCAATTCAGGGGTGAGTTCTGTGGGCTCAACGCCAATCCAACCACGTGTGACCAAGCCGTCTTTGACTATGCCTTCAAGTACTTGCTTGGCAATGCTGACAGGTATGGCAAACCCGATACCCATGCTGCCACCCGATTTGGAATAAATCGCGGTGTTGATGCCCAGCAAATTGCCCTGAACATCTACCAAGGCACCACCTGAGTTGCCGGGGTTGATGGCAGCGTCGGTTTGTATGAAGTTTTCGAAGGTGTTGATGCCCAACTGGTTGCGCCCCAATGCCGACACAATGCCACTGGTGACGGTTTGTCCCACGCCAAAGGGGTTGCCTATGGCCAACACAATATCGCCCACCTGAAGTTGCTCGGAGCTGTTCAAAATCATCACGGGCAAATTGTCCAGATTGACTTTGAGCACAGCCAAATCGGTTTCGGGGTCCGTGCCTATGACTTTGGCTTGCGCACGTCGCCCATCATTGAGCATCACCAAAATTTCATCTGCGGTTTCCACCACATGGTTGTTGGTGAGTATGTATCCCTGCGGGCTAACAATAACGCCACTGCCTAAACCTGCTTGGGAAGAATCATCTTGGTCGCCAAAAAAATAGCGAAACCAAGGATCTTTGTTTTTTTCCAACGCCGATTTTTGGGAGGTGTTGATGCTGACCACGGCGGGAGAAGCTTTTTTGGCGGCAAAACTCAAGCTGCCGGCGCTGACAACTGGGGAAGTGCCGCTGCTGGCAACTTCAAACACTTGTAAATTCGAGTTCCACGAAGGACGCTGCAACCATTCGGGCTTGAGGGTGATCAAGACAAACCAAACCGCCACCAGCACGGTGACTGTTTGTGAAAACAGCAACCATAAGCGTTTCATGATGATGCCGAATCGCCCCCCTTGGGCTCATCGGGCGCCTGGGTATGGCGGATAAAAATTTGGGCAGCCCAAATTCCAATTTCATAAAGTATGCACATGGGCACAGCCAAAGCCAGTTGTGAGACCACATCGGGCGGCGTGACTATGGCTGCAATGATGAACGCCAGCACAATGAAATAGGAGCGAAAAGCCTTGAGTTTTTCGATGCTCACTACTTTCAATCGGGCCAATACGATGACCACAATCGGCACTTCAAATGCCAAGCCGAAAGCCACAAACATAGACATCACAAAACTTAAATAGGCTTCAATATCTGGCGCAGCGGTGATGCTTTTGGGGGCAAAGCTTTGGATGAACTTGAACACCTGTCCGAAAACAAAGAAGTAACAAAATGCTACCCCAACGAAAAAAAGCAAGGTGCTGGAAAAAACCAAGGGCAAAACCAATTTTTTTTCATGCGTGTACAAACCGGGCGCGACGAATGCCCAGCCTTGGTAAAGCACCACCGGCAAAGCAATCAAAAAGGCGGTCATCAGCATGATTTTTAAAGGCACCAAAAATGGCGAGATAACCGAAGTGGCAATCAAGCGGGTGCCTTCTGGCAATTGAGCCACCAGCGGTGCGGCCAAGAAGTCGTACAGCAGGGCTGGGCCTGGGTAGAGGCTTAAAACAATACAGACCAACGCGACGGCAATGGTGGCTTTGACCAAACGATCGCGCAACTCTTTCAGGTGCTGCACAAAGGGTTGTTCAGTCCCGTTCAGCTCATCGGTATTTTTGCTTGAGGAGTCAGCCATAAAGGTTCAGATGTTCCCCATGCCAGAGGGCGGGCGAAATCGCGCAACCCTTGCTGCACCCGACAAAGCGCGGGTACGAACGCCGTGGCGCGATTTGTACCACTGAGGTGTGGCCGAACGCTTGATGCGCCAGTTCTTACCTGGGTGCTGGTAGCTGGGCAGCGGCGGCGTCCATTGGTAGGGAATGATGGGCTGGTAACCGTCTTCTGCTTGACCCGCCATGTCCAAACTGGCCACGCCTTGGTTGAGCTTGGTGGTTGCATTGAGCACACTTTGCTGAACGTCGCTCATGGAGTTATCCATGGTTTCCTTCATCTTCTTGAGGTCTTCCATGTCCATGGATCGGTTGACCTCGGCCTTGACGTCAGCCACGTAACGCTGCGCCTTGCCCAGCAAGGTGCCTATGGTTCTGGCCACCCTGGGCATCTTCTCAGGGCCGATCACCACCAGTACGACTGCACCGATAACGGCCAACTTGGAGATTTCCAGGTCAAACATGGCTTAA
>CANLWQ010000167.1 GCA_947494405.1 Comamonadaceae bacterium
ATTGGTGTGCAAGGCATCACCGTCACCGAGGTCAAAGGATTTGGGCGCCAAAAAGGCCATACCGAGCTCTACCGCGGTGCGGAATACGTGGTCGATTTTTTACCCAAAGTAAAGATCGAAGCCGCGGTAGGTGCCGCGCTGGTTGACCAAGCTATTGAAGCCATCGAAACCTCGGCACGTACCGGCAAGATCGGTGACGGCAAGATTTTCGTTACCTCGCTTGAACAAGTCGTGCGTATTCGCACCGGTGAAACCGGCCAAGACGCCATCTAACGCAAACGACAAGGAAAACATCATGAAAAAATTCATCGCCACCCTGGTCTTAGGGCTGGGTCTGGTCTTTGCCCACGGCGTGAGCTTGGCCGAAGACACTCCCGCCAAACCTGTTGCAGAAGCAGCTGCGCCTGCGGCACCTGCACCTGCTGCAAGCGAAGCCGCTGCACCCGCCGCTGCCCCTGCCTTGGTTCCCAACAAAGGCGACACCGCTTGGATGACCATTGCTACCGTGTTGGTCATTCTCATGACCATCCCCGGCTTGGCACTTTTCTATGGCGGCTTGGTTCGCGCTAAAAACATGCTGTCGGTGCTGATGCAAGTGTTTGTTGTCTCATCGCTCATTTATGTGCTGTGGGTGTTGTACGGCTATACCGTGGCATTCACCGCAGGCAACCCGTTCTTTGGGTCATTTGACAAACTGTTCTTTAAAGGCATCACCGTAGATTCTGTGGCCGCCACTTTCAGCAAAGGCGTGGTCATTCCTGAATTCACCTTCGCGGCCTTCCAAGCCACTTTCGCTGCCATCACTTGTGCATTGATCGTTGGTGCATTTGCCGAGCGCATCAAGTTTTCAGCTGTATTGGCTTTCTGCGCTTTGTGGTTCACCTTCAGCTATCTGCCCGTGGCTCACATGGTGTGGTACTGGGACGGCCCCGACGCCATCAGTGATGCAGCCTCTTTAGAGAAAGTCACCGCTGCAGCGGGCTGGTTGTGGGCCAAAGGCGCGCTCGACTTCGCCGGCGGCACGGTGGTGCACATCAATGCCGCAGTGGCTGGTTTGGTCGGCGCTTTCATGCTCGGCAAGCGAATTGGTTACGGCAAAGAATCCATGGCGCCTCACAGCCTGACATTGACCATGGTCGGTGCGGCACTGTTGTGGGTGGGCTGGTTTGGTTTCAACGCTGGCTCCAACTTGGAAGCCAACGGTTTGACAGCGCTGGCTTTTGTCAACACCTTGGTTGCTACCGCTGCTGCCACCTTGGCTTGGATTGCGGGTGAAGCTGTCGCCAAAGGCAAAGCCTCTATGTTGGGTGCCGCCTCAGGTGCTGTCGCCGGCTTGGTGGCCATCACCCCCGCTTGCGGATTTGTCGGCCCCATGGGTGCCATCGTCATCGGTGTGGTCGCAGGCATTTTGTGTCTGTGGGGCGTCAATGGTTTGAAACGCATGCTGGGCGCTGACGACACCTTGGACGTGTTCGGCGTGCACGGTGTGGGCGGTATCGTCGGTGCTTTGCTGACGGGCGTGTTTGCCGCACCTTCACTGGGCGGCACAGGTGTCTATGACTATGTGGCCAACGCAGTCAACCCCGACTACGTCATCAGCGCACAAGTGTGGATACAAACCCAAGCAGTGCTCACCACCATTGTGTGGTCCGGCGTGGTGTCTTTGATTGCCTACAAGTTGGTCGATATCGTCATCGGTCTGCGTGTGAGCGAAGAAGAAGAGCGTGAAGGCTTGGACATCTCCAGCCACGGCGAGAGCGCTTACCACCGCTGAAAGTTTTCACTTGAAGAAGAAAAAGCCCGCTTAGGCGGGCTTTTTTGTGGGCGGCGTTTACAGATTGGGCGCCAGCAAACGCAGCAAGGCTTTGTCGTCCACGCCTTGGCGCAGCGCCAAGTCTTGCACCTGATCGTCGCCTATGCGGCCCACATTGAAATACTGGGCCTCGGGGTGGCTCAGATAAAAACCACTCACGCTGGCAGCTGGCGTCATGGCCATGCTCTCGGTGAGGGTCATGCCAATGTCTTGGCATTGCAGCAAATCGAACATTTGTTTTTTCACGCTGTGATCGGGGCAAGCGGGGTAGCCAGGCGCGGGACGAATGCCCTGGTATTTTTCTTGAATCAGTTCTTCATTGCTCAGCGTCTCTGAGGCGGCATAGCCCCACAGGTCGCGGCGCACACGCGCATGCATGCATTCAGCAAACGCTTCGGCCAAGCGGTCGGCCAAGGCTTTGAGCATGATGGCGCTGTAGTCGTCATGGTCATCAAGAAAATATTTTTCTTTGGCGTCCACACCCACGCCGGCGGTGACGGCAAACAAACCCACATGGTCTGCGCCCTTGTTCACCGGGGCCACAAAGTCGGACAAGCAACGGTTGGGGTTGTGCGCGTCTTCGCGCAGCGGCTTTTCGGTTTGCTGACGCAAGCCGTGCCAGGTGAGTGCGCGTTGCGTGCGGGTTTCGTCCGTCCACAGCACAATGTCGTCGCCCACGCTGTTGGCGGGATACAAACCCACCACCGCATGCGCTTGCAACCAGCGGCCTTCAATCAATCGCTTGAGCATGCGTTTGCCATCGCTGAACACGCGCTGGGCCTCAGCACCCACCACTTCGTCTTTCAAGATGGCGGGGAAGGGGCCAGCCAAGTCCCAGGTTTGGAAGAACGGGCCCCAATCGATGAAGGGCTCTAACTCAGCGAGGTCGAAGTTTTTAAACACCCGCTTGCCAATGAATTTGGGCTGCGTGGGTTGAAATGTTTGCCAATCGATATGCGCGGCATTCGCACGCGCTTTGGCCAAGGGCAGCAAAGGGGTTTGTTTTTTATTGGCATGCAGCTCGCGCACTTTGGCGTAATCGGTGTTGAGCTCTTCGATGTAATGCGCAGCTTGGTCGCTGAGCAAACCTTGGGCCACGCCCACGCTGCGAGAAGCATCGGGCACATACACCACCGGGCCTTCGTAATGCGGCGCAATTTTCACAGCCGTGTGCACGCGGCTGCAAGTCGCGCCACCAATGAGCAGCGGGATTTTGCGCATGCGAAAGTAATCGTCTTTTTGCATCTCGGCGGCCACGTACTGCATCTCTTCCAAGCTTGGCGTGATAAGGCCCGACAAGCCAATGATGTCCGCGCCCTCGACCTTGGCACGCGCCAAAATCTCGTGGCAAGGCACCATCACGCCCATATTCACCACATCAAAGTTATTGCACTGAAGGACGACGGTGACGATGTTTTTGCCAATGTCGTGCACATCGCCCTTCACCGTGGCAATCACGATCTTGCCCTTGGTTTTCACATCCTCGCCTGCGGCTTCTTGTTGGCGTTTTTCTTCTTCAATGTAGGGGATGAGGTGGGCCACAGCCTGCTTCATCACCCGCGCACTTTTCACCACCTGCGGCAAAAACATCTTGCCTTGACCAAACAAATCGCCCACCACATTCATGCCGTCCATCAACGGGCCCTCAATCACATGCAAGGGCCGACCGTTTTTGGCCAACACCTCTTGGTAAGCCGCTTCGGTGTCTTCGTTGATGAAGTCGGTGATGCCATGCACCAGCGCGTGACTGAGTTTGTGCGACACGCTCACTGGCGCATCGGGCGTGCCACGCCAGGCCAGTTTGGCGCTGTCGTCTTTGGCCGCGCCTTTGGCGCTTTCGGCGACTTCAATCAAGCGCTCGCCTGGCGTTAAGTGTTCTTCGCCGGCTTTGTACTTCGGCACGCGGTTCAGCACCACGTCTTCCACGCGTTCGCGCAGCACAGGTTCGAGATCGTCGTACACGCCCACCATGCCGGCATTCACAATGCCCATGTCCATGCCGGCTTGAATCGCGTGGTACAAAAACACCGTGTGTATGGCTTCGCGCACCGGGTCGTTGCCACGGAAACTGAAGGACACATTGGACACGCCGCCACTCACCTTGGCGCCGGGCAAGTTTTCTTTGATCCAGCGCGTGGCGTTGATGAAGTCGACAGCGTAGTTGTCGTGCTCTTCAATGCCGGTGGCAATCGCAAAAATATTGGGGTCAAAAATAATGTCTTCCGGTGGAAAGCCCACCTCGTCCACCAACACGCGGTAAGCGCGTTCGCAAATTTCAATCTTGCGTTGGTAGGTGTCGGCCTGGCCTTTTTCGTCAAAAGCCATGACCACCGTGGCCGCGCCATAGCGGCGTATCAGCTTGGCTTGGCGTTTGAACTCATCCAAGCCTTCTTTCATGCTGATGGAATTCACTATGCCCTTGCCTTGAATGCAGCGCAAACCCGCTTCTATGACGCTCCACTTGCTGCTGTCTATCATGATGGGCACGCGGGCAATGTCGGGCTCGGAAGCAATCAGGTTTAAAAACCGCACCATGGCGGCCAAGCTGTCGAGCATGGCTTCATCCATATTGATGTCGATGATTTGCGCGCCGTTTTCCACCTGCTGCCGCGCCACCGCCAGCGCTTGCTCGTATTCGCCGTTCAAGATCATGCGGGCGAAAGCCTTGGAGCCGGTGACGTTGGTGCGCTCGCCAATATTGACAAACGTGGCGCTGGGGGTCAGTCCTTCGGTTTTGTCCCCTGTTGACTGGCTCAAGCCCATGGAAACAGGCTCCAAGCCTGAAAGCTTCATGGGGGGAACAGCGGTATGTGGGGTCGTCATGGGCTCACCTGAAAGATGCGAAACAGGCGAGCGTCGTTGCGGGGAGTCACCTCAAGCCTGGCTTCGTGCGAAGCTGCAACGCTCCTTGAGATGAGGAGATTTTAGCGGGTGTTCACACCCGCTTTTTCTGTGCGCTGGTTAATGCAACTGCGCCCACGACGGTAACGCCCCGGTTTCCGGTGCCCATTTGGCTTGGTGTGCGTGTGCCGAATTACTGTCTAGCGTCTGCTGTGC
>CANLWQ010000168.1 GCA_947494405.1 Comamonadaceae bacterium
GTGGGGTAATGCATGGCCGTGCTCATGAAGCGGTCTACAAAGATGGCGCCGGTTTCCTTGTCCACCTCGTATTTGATGGGGTCAGCATTCATCGGTATTTCGATGATCACATTGAATTCATGGGGGACGTTCTTGCCTGCGGTGACGTTATCGAGTGACATATTGATCTGTAAGAGTTGAAAAAAAGGTTTGCGCCTATCGTTAACCCTAAGTTTAACCTGCTCTGCGCAGAAAACCCTGTTCTGAATCACTTACATTCGCGGGGTTGGCCAATCACTGGAGCTGTGTGCAGCGAGTGAGGAAGCAACGCAACGGTGGTGTTCAAGCAACCCGAGTGCGTGGCACCTACCTCTCATGCGAAACAACTCAAGGAGAATTTATGTCAGCCAATTCAGCGCTTTTATTCGCGCTAGCCTGCGGTCTCATCGCCGTGATTTACGGTGTCTGGGCCCGCAGCTGGATTCTTTCCCAAGATGCAGGTAACGCCCGTATGCAAGAGATTGCAGCGGCCATACAAACCGGTGCAGCCGCCTATTTGTCTCGGCAGTACAAAACCATTGCCATGGTTGGCGTGGTACTGGCCGTACTTATTGCGTATTTCCTAGACCCTTTAAGCGCTGGCGGCTTTGTGCTCGGTGCGGTGCTCTCGGGTGCCTGCGGTTTTATCGGCATGAACGTATCTGTGCGCGCCAATGTGCGTACCGCACAAGCTGCGACCAAAGGCATTGGCCCCGCACTTGATGTTGCTTTTCGTGGCGGCGCCATCACCGGCATGCTGGTGGTCGGCCTTGGCCTCTTGGGCGTCACTGGTTTTTACTGGTACCTCACCGCGGCAGGCGTACCCGCAGACGGTAAAGCGCTGGCTGGCATGCTCAATCCGCTGATTGGCTTCGCCTTTGGCTCCTCTCTGATCTCCATCTTCGCCCGTTTGGGCGGCGGCATTTTCACCAAAGGCGCTGACGTCGGTGCCGACTTGGTGGGCAAAGTGGAAGCAGGTATTCCTGAAGACGATCCGCGCAACCCTGCGGTGATCGCCGACAACGTGGGCGACAACGTGGGCGATTGCGCCGGTATGGCCGCTGATTTGTTCGAGACCTATGCCGTGACCCTCATCGCCACCATGGTGCTGGGTGCGCTGCTGGCGGGTACCGCTGGCCCCAATATGGTGCTGTACCCGCTCATACTGGGCGGCGTGTCCATCGTGGCGTCCATCATTGGTTGCTTCTTTGTCAAGGCCAGCCCTGGCATGACGAATGTGATGCCTGCGCTTTACAAAGGTTTGGCTGTGGCTGGCGTGTTGTCACTGATTGCGTTTTACTTTGTAACCCAGTCGCTGTTTCCTGCGCCCATTGCCTTGCCTGATGGCACTGCTTTAAGCGCCAGCGGATTGTTTGGCGCTTGTGCGGTTGGCTTGATTCTGACTGGCGCACTGGTCTGGATCACTGAGTACTACACCGGCACCCAATACCCGCCTGTGCAGCACATTGCGCAAGCATCGACCACCGGTCACGGCACCAACATCATTGCTGGCTTGGGCGTGTCCATGCGCTCTACCGCTTGGCCCGTGCTGTTTGTATGCGCCGCGATTTACAGCGCCTATGACCTAGGCGGCTTGTACGGCATCGCCATCGCTGCCACTTCTATGCTGAGCATGGCCGGCATCGTGGTCGCCTTGGACGCCTACGGCCCCATCACCGACAACGCCGGCGGCATTGCCGAAATGGCTGAACTGCCCGCCAGTGTGCGCGACATCACCGACCCGCTGGACGCAGTGGGCAACACCACCAAGGCCGTCACCAAAGGCTATGCGATTGGCTCTGCCGGTCTGGCAGCGTTGGTGCTGTTTGCCGATTACACCCACAAGCTCGAGGGACTGGGCGCACAAATCACTTTTGACTTGAGCGACCCTAAAGTCATCATCGGCTTGTTCATAGGCGGACTGATTCCCTACCTTTTCGGTGCGATGGCGATGGAGGCCGTGGGCCGCGCTGCCGGTGCGGTGGTGGTTGAGGTGCGCCGTCAGTTCAGGGAAATCAAATGCATTATGGATGGCACTGGCAAGCCCGAGTACGACACGGCGGTAGACATGTTGACCACGGCGGCGATCAAAGAAATGATGATCCCCAGCCTGTTACCTGTTGTTGCACCTATTGTGGTTGGCTTGGTTCTAGGCCCTGCTGCTTTGGGCGGCTTGCTGATGGGCACCATCGTCACCGGTTTGTTTGTGGCGATTTCCATGTGTACCGGTGGCGGTGCCTGGGACAACGCCAAGAAATACATTGAAGACGGACACCATGGCGGCAAAGGCTCTGAGACCCATAAGGCTGCAGTGACTGGCGACACCGTGGGTGACCCCTACAAGGACACCGCTGGCCCTGCGATCAACCCCTTGATCAAGATCATCAACATTGTGGCGCTGCTCATCGTGCCGGTGATGATGCAAATACACGGCTAAGTCAGCACCGTTCTGATGCACTGCTAAGAGCCCGCTTCGGCGGGCTTTTTTACGCCTGCTTGGACGGGTTTGAAATCACGCATGAGCCGCCCGCCATGAGGACACATTTTGCTGGCGTGAATTAATTGGGATCTGACCCCAATTAACCATCAGGCAAAATAGCCGTATGACAGAACGTGTGATCCCCCTGCTAGACCAACGCAACCGCCCTGCCCTTGTGCCCGCCAGCGCCATCGTCCCCAATGGACTGTTGGGCGACCAACGCGGTCGTCCGTTACGCGACCTGCGCATCAGCGTCACCGATCGCTGCAACTTCCGCTGCAACTATTGCATGCCCAAGGAAGTGTTTGACAGCAATTACAAATACCTGCCCCATTCCTCGCTTTTAAGCTTCGAGGAAATCACCCGCATTGCCCGCCTGTTTGTGGCGCACGGGGTGCAAAAGCTGCGCCTGACCGGTGGCGAACCGCTGTTGCGCAAAAACTTGGAGGTACTGATCGAACAACTGGCTTTGCTGCGCACGCCCGAGGGCAAGCCGCTTGACCTGACCCTCACCACCAACGGTTCGCTGCTGCGTCGCAAAGCTGCTGGCTTGAAGGCGGCTGGTTTGCAGCGTGTGACCATCAGCTTGGACGGTTTGGACGACGCCATTTTTCGCGCCATGAACGATGTGGACTTCCCCGTGGCCGATGTGCTTGATGGCATAGAAGCCGCCAAAGAAGCCGGTTTGGGCCAAGACGACAAGGGCGGCTTCAGCGGCTTGAAGATCAATATGGTGGTGAAGAAAAGCACCAATTTGAGCGAAATCATCCCTATGGCGCGCCACTTCCGTGGCAGCGGCATCACTCTGCGTTTTATTGAATACATGGATGTGGGTGAGACCAACGGCTGGCAAATGGATGAGGTGCTGCCCTCAGCCGACCTCATCACATTGCTGCAAACAGAGTTCCCGCTGGTGCCGCTGCAAGCCTCTGCACCTGGAGAAACCGCGCAGCGCTGGGGCTACGCCAACGACCAAGGCGTTTTTGATCCTCGCTTGGGAGAGGTGGGCGTGATCAGCAGCGTCACCCAAGCTTTTTGTGGCGACTGCAACCGCGCTCGCTTGTCTACCGAAGGTCAGCTGTACCTTTGCTTGTTTGCTGCGCAAGGCCACGATTTACGCAGCCTGTTGCGCAACGGCGCGTCTGACGCCGACATCGCCTCCGCGATTGGCCTGATATGGAACCAGCGTGACGACCGCTACTCGGAGTTGCGTGGGCAAAACCTGCAACCTCAGCCTGTTCCAGGCCAAAAACGCGTTGAGATGAGCTACATAGGCGGCTGAGCCTTAGGCTTGATGTTGCGCAGTCATCCCACATCCCACGACATCACCGGCTGGGTATTGGCTGGCGGACAAGGTCAGCGCATGGGTGGCGCAGACAAAGGCTTGCAACTGTTTCAAGGCCAAGCTTTGGCGTTGAGGGCTGCACAGCGCTTAGCGCCCCAAGTTCATGAGGTCAAACTCAATGCCAACCGCCATCTCAGCGACTATGAAAGCTGGAGCTACGAAGTTCATGCCGACAGCGTGGACGGATTTGCGGGACCCTTGGCCGGCATGCTGACGGGCTTGCAACACTGCGACACCGAATGGCTGTTGTGTGTGCCGTGTGACAGTCCTTTTTTTCCGCTGGATTTGGCTCAGCGTTTGAGCATGGCCTTGGGCGCACAACAGTCTCTGATAGCCACTGCTTGGGGCGCCGAGCTCGCATCAAACGGTGAAACCGTGTGCAGGCCACAACCGGTGTTTTGCCTGCTGCATGTGTCCTTGCAGCAAAGCCTGCAAGATTTTTTACGCTCAGGCGGGCGCAAGATTGACGCTTGGACTTCCCAATATGCCAACGCCCGCATGGACTTCAACCTGCCCCACGACCACCGCCATGCGTTTGCCAATGCCAACACATGGCAGGAATTGAAAGACTTAGAGCATTAAGCTGTTTTTGCAGCTGTGTCTTCGTCATCAAAAACAGTTTGAATCGGACCAGGCGTTCCCTTGCGGGCAAACAAAGAGTACATGGTTGGCACCACAAAAATGGTGAGCAAGGTACCCAAAGACATGCCCCCCACAATCACCCAACCGATTTGCTGACGGCTTTCTGAGCCCGCGCCAGTCGCCAAGGCCAAGGGAATGGCGCCCAGCACCATGGCACCGGTGGTCATCAAAATAGGCCGCAAGCGCAAAGTGGCGGATTGGTGAACAGCATCAACCGCGCTCATGCCAGTCATGCGCAGTTGATTGGCAAACTCCACAATCAAAATACCGTGTTTGGTGATCAATCCCACCAGTGTGATGAGGCCAATTTGGCTGTAAACATTCAA
>CANLWQ010000169.1 GCA_947494405.1 Comamonadaceae bacterium
AAACGCAATCAGCAGCAACTGCAAACGGCGGTCTTCAGTGATGCCGGCAATCGAGTCTTGCAAAACTTTGAAACTGCCGTTTTGCTCGGTGAGTTGGTGCAAGAAAATGATGTTGAGCACAATCCAACCAATGGGCAACAGACCCGTCAGGCCACCATAAACCGCTGCACTGGCCGCCATTTCGCTGGGCATGCCGTAAACCATGATCGCAATGACCAAAGCCGACAACAGACCCGCGCCGGCGGCGATATGCGCCTTCATGTGTAAAAAGCCCAGTCCCACCAGCATGACAACCACTGGTATGGCTGCCAACAAAGTGGACAGCAGCATATTGCCTAGTGGATCGTATATTTGTTGCCAAACCATTGAGAAGACTCCGATTCAAGAAAATCAAAAATTATAGGAAGATTGGCATAAGGGTTTCCCCTGTCCCTTCGAATGACCGAAGCCTTAACTGATCACTTGCTGGTGAAAACCAAATTCGCCAGCTGCGCGATCGGCATAAAAAGCCCTCAATGTCTCACGCACAGTGCGAAAAGCCAAATCATCCCAAGGGATGTCGGCTTCTTCAAAAAGCCTAGCTTCCATGGTTTCATGCCCGGGGTTGAAGCGGTCGCTTTTCAACTGGGCAAGGAAAAAGAAATGCACCTGACCCACCTTGGGCACATCAATCAAGGTGAACAGCGATTGCATTTCTATGTCTGCGCCGGCTTCTTCGTCGGTCTCTCGGGCCGCCCCTTGGGCCAAAGATTCATGCAATTCCATGAAACCCGCAGGCAAAGTCCAAAAGCCTTTGCGTGGCTCGATATTGCGTTTGCACAAAAGCACTTGCGTGCCCCACACGGGGATGGTGCCCACCACATTCAAGGGGTTGTCGTAATGCACCGTGTGGCAGGCTGGGCAAACTGCACGCAAACGGGTGTCGCCGTCGTCAGGCAAGCGCATCAGCACGGCAGTGCCACAGTTGCGGCAGTGTTTGACAGGGTTTTTAATCAAGGCGATTCTTTGAAACGGTATTCAGGGGAAAGAGTGTAGCGATTAGCTCAGTGCTCAATGTTGTTTCAAAAAGCTTATCCTAGGGCTATGAAGCTTTACTCCTATTTCCGCTCATCAGCCTCGTTTCGTGTTCGCATCGCTTTGGCGCTCAAAGGCCTGAGCTATGACTACGTGTCGGTGCATTTGGGTTCGGGTCAGCAGTTTCAAGATGATTTCACCGCTGTCAGCGCCGACGCCTTGATTCCTGTGTTGGAGATTGAATGGCTGCGCTTGACGCAGTCCATGGCCATCATTGAATACTTGGATGAGCAATACCCGCAACCGGCTTTGTTGCCCAGCGATGCAGCAGGCAAATGGCGGGTGCGCGCCTTGTCGCAATCGATTGCGTGTGAGATTCACCCTTTGAACAACCTGCGGGTTTTGAAATACCTCAGCGGCACCTTGAAGTTGGACGAAGACACGAAAAATACTTGGTACCACCACTGGGTACGTTCAGGCCTTGAGGCTTTTGAAAAACAGTTGCAGCATGCGTCTACGGGCAAGTTCTGTCATGGCGACCAACCCAGCATAGCGGATTGCGTATTGGTGCCACAAATCTTCAACGCCAAGCGGTTCAACGTGGATTTAAACGGGCTGGCGCGAACCATGCACATATTTGACGCCTGCATGGCCTTGCCCGCTTTCAGCCAAGCGCAACCTTCAGCTTGTCCCGACTTTGAAGCCTGAGTTTTTCCATTACATACCCGCTTGGTCTGGCGTGAAGGTGTTTTGCAGCACCCGAAGCGGCGGCTTTTCTTTATCGCCCTACGACAGCTTCAATTTGGGCGACCATGTGGGCGATGATGCGCAAGCGGTTTTCAACAACCGGCAATTGCTCACTTTGGAGTTGCGACAACGTCCCGTGTTCATGCGCCAAGTCCATGGCAGTGTGGTGGCGCAGTTGCACCATGACACGCCCGATGGACAACAGGCCGACGCCTGTTTCACCCAAGAAGCCGGCGTGGCTTGCACCGTCATGGTGGCCGATTGCCTGCCTATTTTGTTTTACAGCGCTCGCAAAAAAATGATCGCTGCAGTCCATGCCGGTTGGCGTGGTTTGGCCGGTGAGCCTGAGCGCGGTGGGGTGCTGGAGGCCATGCGCCGCGCTTTGCTCAGTCGGGGCGCTTTGGAAGATGTGAAGGTTTGGCTGGGGCCCTGCATAGGCCCTCGCGCTTTTGAAGTGGGGCAAGAGGTGCGCGAAGCCTTTGTGGTCAATGATGCTCTAGCCGCTTCGGCTTTCAAGAGTTTGTCTACCAAGGGTAAACACCTGTGTGATTTGGCGCTGCTCGCCCGCCAGCAATTAGCCGCTTGGCCGGGTGTGCAGATAGAAGGCAATGACAGCACACCATCTTGGTGCACCTATGAAAACCCTGGGGTATTTTTTTCTCACCGAAGAGATGGCGTGACAGGGCGATTCGCCGCGGGCATTGCTTTATTAGGTTAAATGGCAGTTTGTTGTAAGTGGTTTGGCATAAGATGGATAAACATTTTTTGACTACCCGCCATGCCCACCAATCCTCGTCCTCTTTGGTTGCCCAATTTAAATTTTCATGGCGAGCAACTCAGTCAACTGCAGTCTGCGTATGCCCAAGAGGCTATGGCTTTGTGGCAACAAGGCCTGCAAGACAACCCCAAGTTCAAAGACCGCCGTTTCACCGCTGAGCCTTGGCAGCACAACCCGGTGTCCGCTTTTTCTGCCGCCATGTATTTGCTCAATGCACGTACTTTGATGGCGATGACCGATGCCTTGGATACCGACGACAAAACCCGTGCGCGCATACGCTTTGCGGTTGAGCAATGGGCTGCGGCATCTTCGCCCAGCAATTTTTTAGCGCTCAATGCCGAGGCGCAGCAAAAAGCCATAGACAGCAAAGGCGAAAGCATTGCCAAGGGCGTGCAAAACATGTTGCATGATTTGAAGCAAGGTCATGTGTCCATGACCGATGAGAGCTTGTTTGAGGTGGGCAAAAACGTGGCCACCAGTGAAGGCGCGGTGGTGTTTGAAAATGAGTTGTTCCAACTGTTGGAATACAAACCGCTCACGCCTAAGGTTTACCAGCGGCCTTTTTTGTTGATACCGCCATGCATCAACAAGTTTTATATTTTGGATTTGCAACCGGCCAATTCACTGATTCGCTACGCGGTGGCTCAGGGCCACCGTACTTTTGTGGTGAGTTGGCGCAACCCCGACGCGTCCATGGCCCATGTCACATGGGACGACTATGTGGAAAAAGGTGCCCTCGCGGCCATTGAAGCGGCGCGCCTCATTGGCAATATGCCGCAAATCAACGCCTTGGGTTTTTGTGTGGGCGGCACCATCCTCAGCAACGCCTTGGCCGTGTTGGCGGCGCGGGGTCAAGACCCGGTGGCCAGCGCCACTTTGCTGACCACCTTGGTTGACTTCAGCCATTCGGGCGTGTTGGATGTGTTCATAGATGAAGCCTTTGTTAAATTTCGCGAAGCCCAATTTTCTGAGGGCGGTTTGATGGCTGGTCGCGATATGGCGCAAACCTTTAGTTTTTTGCGTCCCAATGATTTGGTCTGGAACTATGTGGTGGGGAACTACCTCAAAGGGGAAACACCGCCGCCATTCGATTTGCTTTATTGGAACAGCGACGCGACCAATTTGCCCGGGCCCATGTACGCTTGGTATTTACGCAATACCTATTTGGAAAACAATTTGGTCCAACCCGGCAAGGCCACCGTCTGCGGCGAGGCGATTGACATGGGCCGTGTCGATATTCCTGTTTACATATATGGTTCCAGAGAAGACCATATTGTTCCTATAGACGCGGCCTATGCCAGCACCCAAGTCTTTCAGGGTCCCAAGCGTTTTGTGATGGGCGCGTCTGGGCATATTGCCGGCGTCATCAACCCGCCCGAGGCGAAAAAACGCAGTTACTGGACCCGCAAAGACACGGCTTTCCCCCAGCGCTTTAGCGACTGGCATGCCAAATCCCAAGAGCATGCAGGCAGCTGGTGGACCGATTGGTCGGCTTGGCTGAAAAACCATGCCGGACAACAAATTGCCGCCCCGAAAAAATACGGGCGCGGTGAGTTAAAGGCCATAGAGCCCGCACCTGGGCGCTACGTTAAGTCGCGCGCCTGAAGATCACAAAAATCCAATCACAGGAGACAAGAAGTTATGAGTCAAAAAATCGCTTACGTGACAGGTGGCATGGGTGGCATAGGCACCGCTATTTGCCATCGGCTGCACAAAATGGGCTACAAAGTCATTGCCGGTTGCGGCCCCAGCCGCGACTTCGACAAATGGCTGGGGGAGCAAAAAGCCATGGGCTATACCTTTTACGCCTCGGTGGGTAATGTGGCCGACTGGACGTCCACCACCGACGCCTTCAGCAAAGCGGTGGCTGAGCACGGCCCCATCGATGTGCTGGTGAACAACGCCGGCATCACCCGCGACCGCATGTTTTTGAAGATGTCGGTTGACGACTGGAAAGCCGTGATCGACACCAACTTGAACGCCATGTTCAACGTGACCAAGCAAGTTGTGCCTGGCATGGTGGAAAAGGGCTGGGGCCGCATCATCCAAATATCGTCTGTGAATGGCGAAAAAGGCCAGTCGGGGCAAACCAATTACTCGGCGGCCAAAGCCGGCATGCATGGCTTCACCATGGCCTTGGCGCAAGAAATGGCCAACAAAGGCGTGACCGTCAACACCGTCAGCCCTGGCTACATTGGCACCGACATGGTCAAAGCCATCAAGCCCGA
>CANLWQ010000170.1 GCA_947494405.1 Comamonadaceae bacterium
GGCCAGCCATGGGCAGCATTTGCGCCATGTGACCCATATTGGTTTCATGCACACCTGTAGGACCACGCAAATGACGTTTGTTTTTGGTGGTTTTCTTGGTCAGGATGTGGCGCTTGAAGGCTTGGCCGCGTTTAACGGTGCCACCAGGACGAACACGAAAGCGCTTTTTGGCGCTACTTTTGGTCTTCATTTTGGGCATTGAATGCTCCTTTTTAATTGTGCTCGTGAGGCGCTGCGTCACTGACGCAGACTTGTTAGCCCCGAGACACTTGTTTGCGTGACCTTTTAGACAGGAGCTGCTTGCGCAGTTTCTGCCGCGGGTTTGGCCACGCCACCCGTTTTTTTCTTGCCCGGCGCGATCATCATGACCATTTGGCGCCCTTCAAGCTTTGGAAACTGCTCAACCACGATCAGGTCAGCCAGTTCATCCCGAATTCTTTGCAACAGCGCCATGCCAATTTCTTGGTGGGTAATTTCTCGACCACGGAAACGCAAAGTAATTTTGCATTTATCGCCTTCGTCAAGAAAACGCTTGATGTTGCGCAATTTGATGTTGTAGTCACCATCGTCTGTACCGGGTCGGAATTTGATTTCCTTGACCTCGATCACCTTTTGCTTGGACTTGGCTTCAGCCGCCTTTTTCTGCTCTTGGTATTTGAACTTACCGTAGTCCATCAGTCGACACACTGGGGGAACTGCAGTCGGTGAAATCTCTACCAAATCGACATCGAGCTCACCCGCCATTCGCAACGCTTCAGCCAAGCTGAGTACCCCAATGGGTTCGTTGTTAGGGCCGCTCACGCGGACTTCAGGTGCCATGATTTCTCTGTTGAGGCGGTGTTTGCGTTCCTCGCGTTGTCGGCGATCGCGGAATTCAGTAGCGATGGTTCAATCCTTCAAAAAAAACCTGTTCCAACATGGAACAGTGAAAATCCGTCGCGTCTTCGACGACAAAGCATGATGTCAACCAGTGAAATCAAAGTTTGGCGGCAATGTCCGAAGCCAACTTTTCAGTAAAAGCCTCGAGTGTCATAACACCAAGGTCTACATTGCCTCGGGCGCGCACTGCGACGGTACCTGCTGCTTTCTCCTTGTCACCCATGACGAGGATATATGGCAACTTTTGCATTGAATGCTCGCGTATTTTATACGTAATCTTCTCGTTTTTAAGGTCTTGTATGACCCTAAACCCTTGATTTTTCAGTTTTTTGACTACATCTTGCACATAATCAGACTGAGAATCGGTGATATTGAGCACCGCCACTTGAACCGGCGCCAACCAAACCGGCAAAGCGCCTGCATGCTGTTCAACCAAAATACCGATGAAACGCTCCAAGCTTCCCACAATCGCCCGATGCAGCATGATGGGTCTGTGGCGAGCACCATCTTCACCCACATACTCCGCATTCAGTCGCTCTGGCATATTGGGGTCGACTTGTATGGTTCCGCACTGCCATTCACGGCCAATCGCGTCTTTCAGCGTGTATTCAATTTTGGGGCCGTAAAAAGCGCCCTCCCCTGGCAGGTATTGGAAATCACAGCCAGAAGCGCGCAACCCCTCGGCCAAGGCTTTCTCCGCACTGTCCCAGCTTTCTTCCGAACCTATGCGTTTTTCTGGGCGAGTCGATAACTTGTAAATGATGTCGGTAAATCCAAAATCTTTATAGACTTTTTGCAGCAATGTGGTGAAAGCAATAACCTCTGACTGAATTTGATTTTCCGTACAGAAGATATGCCCGTCATCTTGGGTAAAAGCTCTTACGCGCATGATGCCATGCAACCCACCAGAGGGCTCGTTGCGGTGGCACTGACCGAACTCGCCAAAGCGCAGGGGTAAATCTCGGTAACTTTTGATGCCCTGGTTAAAAATAATGATATGACCAGGGCAGTTCATGGGCTTGAGCGCGTAATCGCGCTTCTCAGACTCCGTGACAAACATGTTTTCACGGTATTTGTCCCAGTGGCCAGTTTTTTCCCACAAGCCTTGGTCCAAGATTTGAGGGCCTTTAACTTCTAAGTAGCCGTTGTCTTTATAGACACTACGCATGTATTGCTCAACTTCTTGCCACAACGTCCATCCCTTGGGATGCCAAAACACCGTACCAGGGGAATGCTCATCGATATGAAACAAGTCAAGCTCACGGCCGAGTTTGCGGTGATCGCGCTTTTCAGCCTCTTCAAGCAATGTCAGGTATTTCTGCAAGTCATCTTTACTGGCCCAAGCGGTACCGTAAATACGCTGGAGCATTTCATTGCGGTGGTCACCGCGCCAGTAGGCACCTGCGACTTTCATCAATTTAAAGTGCTTGAGCTTTCCGGTGCTCGGGACATGCGGGCCGCGACACAGATCTGTGAATTCACCTTCGCTATAAAGTGAAACATCCTCTGCGGCAGGAATGGAAGCAATGATTTCAGCTTTGTAGTGCTCACCAAGGTTCTTGAAATAAGCAACTGCCTGGTCTCTGGGCATGACTTGTCGGATCACCAGTTCATCCTTGCTGGCCAATTCATTCATGCGCTTTTCAATTTCTTGCAAATCCTCCGGGGTGAAAGGCCTGCTGTAAGAAAAATCGTAATAAAAGCCGTTTTCAATGACCGGACCAATCGTGACTTGGGCTTGCGGGAAAAGCGACTTGACTGCGTATGCCAACAAATGGGCAGTCGAGTGACGAATAACCTCCAAGCCTTGGGCATCTTTGGCGGTCAATATAGCCAAATGGGTGTTGTTTTTGATGAGGTAGCTGGTGTCAACCACTTCGCCATTGACATTGCCTGCCAAGGCGGCTTTTGCCAAACCCGCCCCAATCGAGAGCGCGACCTCAGCAACAGTCAGAGGCGCTGGGTATTCGCGAACAGAGCCATCAGGCAAAGTGATTTCAAGCATGTGCGGTGTCAATGGGTTCTGAAGGAAAGAAAAAGCGCGGTCTGTACCGCGCTTAACCAAAATACCATTTTCCCATAAAAAACAGGCCACTAAGGGCCTGTTAGCTGGTCTTTCAAACGAGCAAGTTGCTTGAGATCAATGGAATTGTTCTTCTTCTGTAGAACCGGTCAAGGCTGTGACGCTGGATTGCCCACCTTGAATCACTGTCGTGATGTCATCGAAATAACCTGTTCCCACTTCTTGCTGATGCGAGACAAAACTGTATCCGCGGTCACGAGCGGCAAATTCTGGTTCTTGAACTTTTTCCACATACGCTGACATGCCGCGAGCCACGTAATCTTGCGACAAGTCAAACATATTGAACCACATGGAATGGATGCCTGCCAAGGTAATGAACTGGTACTTGTAACCCATTGCGCCTAGCTCTCGTTGGAATTTGGCAATGGTCGCGTCGTCTAGGTTTTTCTTCCAATTGAAAGAGGGAGAGCAGTTGTAAGCCAGCATTTTTCCAGGATGAACCTTGTGAACTGCCTCGGCAAACTGACGAGCAAACTCCAAATCTGGGGTACCTGTTTCACACCAAACCAAATCGGCATAGTGTGCGTAAGCGATGGCGCGAGACACAGCTTGCGCCATGCCTTTTTTGGTTTTGTAAAAACCTTCGGCAGTGCGCTCGCCGGTAATGAAGGGTTTGTCATTGGCATCGTAATCACTGGTGAGCAAGTCGGCGGCTTCTGCATCGGTTCGTGCAATCACCAACGTGGGCACACCGCACACATCTGCAGCCATACGGGCCGCGATCAATTTTTGGACAGCCTCTGCAGTGGGCACCAATACTTTGCCACCCATGTGGCCACATTTTTTAACTGAGGCCAATTGGTCTTCAAAGTGCACGCCACCTGCGCCTGCGCGAATCATGGCCTTCATCAATTCGAAAGCATTTAAAACGCCACCAAAACCAGCTTCTGCATCAGCGACGATAGGTGCAAAGTAGTCTATGTAGCCCTTGTCTGAAGGATTGACACCTTTAGACCACTGAATCTCATCTGCACGACGAAATGTATTGTTGATGCGCTCAACCACAGTGGGAACTGAGTCAACTGGGTAAAGAGACTGATCGGGGTACATCGAAGCATAGGAGTTGTTATCTGCAGCAACTTGCCAACCCGACAGATAAATCGCCTTGATACCTGCCTTGACTTGTTGCATGGCTTGGCCGCCTGTTAAAGCGCCCAAACAGTTGACATAGGGCTCGTTGTTCACCAAGTCCCAAAGTTTTTCTGCGCCACGACGTGACAAGGTGTATTCAATAGGAAATGAGCCGCGCAAACGAACCACATCGGCAGCGCTGTAACCCCTCTTGATACCTTTCCAACGTGGATTGGTGGACCAATCTTTTTCTAAAGCGGCTATTTGTTGTTCGCGGCTCATGTGTGCGGTGCTGTCTTGCGGCATGTGTAACTCCAAGAAAAGGGTTAATAAAATCAGTGAGTGCAATTGTATATCTTATATAAGACTCGAAAGGTGTCTTATGTCTTATATATGAAATAAAAATAACTGTTTATAAACAATGCTTTAAAATTAATTTTTTGCATTATGAAATATAAACTTGTATAGCTGAATCTAAAAAGTCAAAAAATCAAAAATCTCACAAAAAGTGTCTTCAAAAATGCAAAAACACCATTCTCATTCGCAAAAGAAGCCATTTAGCTGAAAAAAATGCCATTTCTCCCTTACGATAGCTATGCCGACAAAAAGCTAAAAAAGCTAGCGGCGTTTCACTCACTTCTAGAAGGAAAATGAAAATGGCAACTGCAAAAAAGGCAGCAAAAAAAACAGCTGCAAAAAAATCTCCTGCTAAAAA
>CANLWQ010000171.1 GCA_947494405.1 Comamonadaceae bacterium
AGCAAACCCAAGGTTTTGAAATTCCAAGACTTCAACAAGCTGTGGCTGTTCAAAGAGGCCGAGTACACATCGCCGTAGGCGTTATCCAACTCGTCAATCAAAATCAGTCCTAAGGCCAACAAGCCGCCTTGGGCCAGCAACAAGGTATGAACCAAGCTGATGTCTGGCGCGGAAACACTGACAACCAAAAACCCCAAGGCATAGCACCAAATATTGGCCAAGGCATAAGCAATCCAAGTGGCCTTCATGGCGGTTCGGCCATTGTTGCCGTGGCGGGCGTAATCAGCCACCAAAGGCAACCACGACACCGGCATGGCAATCACCAAATCGATGGCGGACAAAAAACCCATGGTCTGGTTGCCTGGTCTGTGCCAAAACGCAGACACATCTTGGGTTTGCAAAACACCGACAAACTGCCAAGTCAACCAAGCCAGTGAAAGCACCACCAAGGGCAAACCAAATTTACTTACAAAGTTGCGGACCAAACCCAGCATGGAGCTGGCCATCAACAAGGTGAGAATGCCGCCCCAAAAAACCGCCACCCATATGCCATGGCTGTGGGACCAGCCCCATTGCTGCGCACCCATGGCCAGCGTTCCTTCGCGCATGATGACCAATTCAAAACAGGTCCAACCTATCAGCTGAATGATGTTGAGAACCACCGGCAGTTTGGCAAAACTGCTGCCATACACGCTGTGCATCAAGCCCGCGCTGGTCAGCCCTGTGTCGCAGCCAATTTTGGCCACCCAAGCCAGCAAGCCTGAGCCCAGAACCGAGCCTATAAGAATGGCCAGCAAAGCCTGTTGCGTGCCCATGGCAGGTGCCAAGTAGGCACCGATTTGAATGACCAAGAGACCCACGCCCAAGCTGAACCAAAGAGAGGCATGGCTGTAGGCGGTGAAAACACGCTGCGAAGGGTCAACCGGTGACAGCGTTGTATGAGGCAAAGTGGGGTCTTGCGCCATTTGTTTCTTTCAAAGAAATGGCAGTTCGGCGCGGTAGTCTGAAAGACAAGCGAATCAGTTCTATGCCGTGCTTCCCTGCGCGAGGATTACCTCAATCAGGTTCAAAGGGACTTTCTCAGCATTGGTTTTGGTGAAAAACCTCAGCACCCCCAGCGGCTTGTTTTGAAACAAGTGAATTCATTATGCCCCAAGCGTTCAGCTGGAGCTCACGCCCAATAACTGGTGCAGCCTCGGTGAGGCTGTGGTGTATTCGAGAGCAATTTTTTGCCCCGGATAAACAAGGGCTGCCACACCGTAGGCGGCGAGTGTGGCCTCGTGAAACGCGCTGACAATAAGCTTGCGTTTGCCAGGATAGGTATTCACGTCGCCAATGGCGAAGATGGCAGGCTCTGAAGTGCAGAAGTTTTCTGTATTGACAATGATTTGTTTTTTCGCCATGGCCAGTCCCCAATGGGCCAAGGGGCCGAGCTGGGGCGTCAAACCTTGCATCACCCAGAGTTCATCAAAGCGCAGTTGTTCGGTGTGCTCGGTGGGTGTCGCCAAGCTCATGTGAGAGTGGGACAGCTCTTGAATTTGGCCAGCTTTGAAATCGATGACACCGTCGGCCACAGCTTGATTGAAGGCCAACTGCAAGTCGCCATCCACATCGAGTTTGTCTCGGCGGTAAACCAAACGCACGCTGGCAGGCTGCTTCGCCAAACAAGCCAAGCTGGCTTGAACCGCTTCTTCGCCACCGCCATAAATGACGATATGTTTGTTCGCTGCATCTTGCGTAGGCGCATAAAAAACCTGTGTGCCTTCCAAGGCAGCCAAGTCGAGGTGCGCCAATTTTCTAGGGGTGAATGCACCCACGCCGGCCGCAATGACCAAGGTTTTGCATAAAAACCCTTGCCCGCTGGAGGTGGTGGCCAACCAGCGCGCATCGGCTTGCAGTTCAAGTGCGCTGACTTGCTGGCCTAAATGAAATTGAGGTTTGAAGGGCGCCGCTTGGGCTAACAAATCGTTCACCAATTCGCGCCCTGTACTGCGTGGCCGGCTAGGGATATCGTAAATAGGCTTGTCGGCATACAAAGCCATGCATTGCCCACCCGCATGGGGCAGCACGTCAACCACATGGCATTCAATTTCCAGCAAGCCCAGTTCGAAAATCAGGAACAGCGCCGCAGGGCCAGCGCCAATGACCAGACAATCGGTTTCGGTAGGGGAGGTTTTCAAGGCAGATGGCATAGACAACTGTGCCGACTGTACCTTGGCCGCTTAGCGCTGGAGTTCGGACAGTTTGTCTGTCTTGTCTTTCCACTCATCGGCGTCAGCAAGCGGGGTTTTGCGTTTGGTGATGCTGGGCCATCCAATTCCTGCCAATTCCACATTCAGCTTGATCATATGAACTTGGTCGGCAGGAACGTCTTCTTCAGCATAAATGGCATTGACCGGACATTCGGGAATGCACACCGCACAATCTATGCATTCATCAGGGTCTATGGTTAAAAAATTCGGACCTTCGCGAAAACAGTCCACAGGACAAACATCGACGCAATCTGTGTATTTGCAGCGGATACAAGCTTCGGTAACTACGTGGGTCATGATGAGGAAGTGTGAAGGTCAAATTAAAAGATAAAAATCATTTTAGGGTAAAGCCAGCTTCAGTCTTGAACCATGACAGCCGCTGATGTTTTGTGACTGGCGGTGTCGACCAAAACCATGGAGCCCAATGCACGCGAGCGTTTGTAGGGCAGGGTGATCAGGGCTTGCTGAAAGCTCAGCCGCACGCGACCAATTTCGTTGGCTGCTAATTCTGAGGCGGGCAAACTTTGCAAGCTGTGGATATCGAGTTTGTCGGTGATGCTGACCACTTTGGCTTTCACCCACTGGTGACCATGCAGCGCCCAATAGGCTCTGCCGGCAATCAAAGGCTCATCATCTAGCCAAGCCACGGTGACATCAAGTTGCTGGCTGGCTTGCAAGCTGCTTTGGCTGGCCAACAACCAATCGCCTCGGGACAAATCAACTTCACGGTCCAACACAATACCCGCACTGTGGCCTGCAGACACCGATTGGGGTAAGCGAGTCGCCGTCACGACTTCTTTCACCACGGCTTGCTGACCGCTGGGGAACACTCGCACCGCATCGCCAACTTTGGCGGCCCCCGTGGCGACCCGCCCCCAATACACGCGGCGACCTTGTGTGGTGGTGGCGCTGTCGTGGAACTTTTCCACCCACTGCACCGCAAAAGCCAAATCGGTGTTTTCGTCTTCCAAAGTGACGGGAATATCTTCAAGCAAACTCAGCAGACTGGGGCCGCTGTAGCCGCACCAATCGGGCAGAGGGGTGACCACATTCCAGCCTTTAAGGGCAGACACTGGAACCATGGCGTGAATATCAATGCCGGCCTCATCCGCAAAGCGCTGCAAGGCTTGCGAAATATGCAAAAAGGCTTGCTCTTCTTGGTCAACGGCATCGAGCTTGTTGATGGCAAAAATGATGGTGGGAACCCGCAACAACTTGAGCAGCAAACTGTGGCGGCGGGTTTGGGGAAGAAGTGCCAAGGAGGGCGAGCGCCAATCGACTTTGGTGGCGTCGACCAACACCAGCGCGGCATCTGCGCTGGAAGCGGCGGTGACCATATTGCGGGTGTATTGCTCATGGCCCGGGGTGTCGCCAATGATGAATTTGCGCTGCTCGGTGCTGAAGTAGCGGTAGGCGACATCGATGGTGATGCCTTGTTCGCGCTCTGCGGACAAACCGTCGGTGAGCAAAGCCAAATCGGTTTCGCCTTGGCGCTGAACGCCTGCCAAATGGTCTTGCAAAACGGTTTTGGTGTCCACCAGCAAACGCCCAATCAGGGTTGATTTGCCGTCATCCACCGAGCCACAGGTGATGAATTTCAGGGCCGCTTGGGTATCTGTGGTGGACATCAGAAGTACCCCTCTTTTTTACGTTTTTCCATGGATGCGTCCGATGTTTGATCGTCCATACGGGTGGCACCCCGCTCGCTGATGTCTGCGGCCAAAGTTTCGATGACGATGGCCTCAGGCGTGGCCGCCGTGCTTTCCACCGGGCAGGTGCAGGTGATGTCGCCCACGGTGCGAAAACGCACCTGACGCTTGACCACTTCTTCGCCAGCGCGCGGCGGCGTGAGTTCGGTGATAGGCACCAGCAAGCCTTTGCGGTCGACCACATCACGGCTATGGGTGTAATAAATGGAGGGCAAGGCAATGGCTTCGCGGGCAATGTATTGCCACACATCCAGCTCGGTCCAATTGCTGATGGGGAAGACGCGGAAATGCTCGCCCGGATGAAGCTTGGTATTGAAGAGGTTCCACAATTCGGGGCGCTGCGACTTGGGTTGCCATTGGCCAAAGCTGTCGCGGTGGCTGAAGATGCGTTCTTTGGCACGGGCTTTTTCTTCATCACGGCGCGCGCCGCCCATCAAGGCGTCGAAGCGAAATTCTTCAATGGCTTCTAACAACGTGACGGATTGGTGGGCATTGCGTGGCTCATCGGGCCTGGAGAGGCGAACCGTGCCGCGTTTCATAGAGTCTTCTACGCTGCGCACAATCAATTCAGCGCCCAGTTCTTTGGCGCGTGAGTCACGAAAGTCGGTGACTTCTTTGTAGTTGTGACCGGTGTCTATCATCAACAGTGGGTAGGGGATGCGGCCTATGCCAAACGCTTTTTCGGCGCATTTGAGCATCACCAAAGAGTCTTTGCCCCCCGAGAACAGCAGCGTGGGGCGTTCAAAAACCGCAGCGACTTCACGCAGTATGAAGATG
>CANLWQ010000172.1 GCA_947494405.1 Comamonadaceae bacterium
CCGCTGCCCAGCACATTGCTGCCCAAATAGCCGGCTGACTCGGCCAAGGCGATGGCAGTGTTCATCGTGGAGATGGCGTGCGGGTATTCTGAGCGGATGTAGATATAGCCTTGGGTAGCGCCCACTGCCAAGCCCGCAATCGCCATGCCTTCAATCAGCATAAAGGGGTCGCCCTCCATGGTCATGCGATCGGAAAACGTTCCCGAGTCACCTTCGTCAGCGTTGCACACCACGTATTTTTGCGCCGCGGTGGTGGCGCGAACTGTGCGCCATTTGATGCCAGCGGGAAAGGCCGCGCCGCCGCGACCGCGCAGGCCAGAGTCAAGCAATGTTTGCACCACCGCATCACCTTGCATGGCGACGGCGTTTTTCAAACCCACCCAACCACCATGCGCCGCGTAATCATCCAACGATGTTGGCCGCGTCACGCCCATGCGGGCGAAGGTGAGGCGTTGTTGTTTCGCCAAATAAGGAATGGCCTCTGTCAGGCCCAAGCACAGTGGGTGCTTTGCACCATGTACAAAATCTGCATCAAACAGCGATGGCACATCTTCAAAAGCCACAGGCCCATAAGCCACACGGCCTTGCGGTGTCACCACTTCCACTAAGGGTTCTAGCCAAAACAGGCCACGTGAGCTGTTGCGCTGCACATCAACAGACAAGCCACGTGCAGCGGCCTCTTTATGAATAGCGGCTACAACTTCATCGGCACCGGCTGCCAATGCGGCTGAGTCGCAGGGGACAAAAATCGTCATATTCATGAGGTACTTTCCAAAGCTTGAACCAAGCGGGTGAATTTGGCTTCACTCACACGCGCATGCAATGTGTCGCCAATCTGAATGGCAGGCGAGCTGGCGCACAGCCCTAAGCAATACACGGGCTCAAGTGAGTACATGCCGTTGGCGCTGTTTTCGTGGGCTTTACAACCCAGCAATTTTTCAGCCAAGGCCCACAACTCTTCGCTGCCGCAAGACTGGCAAGCTTCTGCGCGGCACACTTGAATGACGTGCTTGCCAGGCGCTGTGCTGCGAAAGTGGTGGTAATAAGTGATGACGCCGTGCACTTCTGCGCGTGAGAGGTTGAGCCCCTCTGCGATAGAAGCCACACTGCTTGCAGGAATGAACCCAAGCCTGTCTTGTATGTCGTGCAACAGTGGCAACAAAGAACCCGGTTCTTGTGCGTGGTGTTGCACAAGTTGGTCAATCAGCGCCTGGTCAGGCAGAGCTTGGGTCGAATCCATAAATCCATCAATTAAAAAATTTGCCCACGCTCAGTAGCGTGCGATAAATACCCCACACCAGTGGAATGCCCACTGCTGTCCAAGCCAGCACCACCCACAAGGGGTTGGTTTTACTGACGCCGCCATGCGCGCTTCCCACTTCAGAGGCGCTGGCTTTTTCATGCGCGAGTTTCTTCTCGACAGCCAATTCCTCGGCGGTCATGAAGTGTTTGGCGGCCACCGGTTTGATCAACAGGTTGGCAATCAAACCCACCACCAGCATGCCCACCAAAATGAACATGGTTTGGTTGTAGACCTGCTCGCGAGGAATGCCCAGGCCCAATTGGTAGTCGCGCATGTAGTTCACCACCACAGGGCCCAAAATGCCTGCAGTCGCCCAAGCGGTGAGTAAACGGCCATGGATAGCGCCCACCATTTGCGTGCCAAACAAGTCGGCCAAGTAAGCCGGTACCGTGGCAAAACCACCGCCGTACATGCTCAAGATGATGCAAAAAGCGGCCACAAACAGCATCTTGTTGCCCGCCATGGAGCTGGCGGGTATGGAGGCGTACAAAGCGCCGCCCAAGACAAAGAAGATGATGTAGGTCAGTTTGCGTCCCAGCTTGTCTGACAAACTCGCCCACACAAAACGCCCACCAATATTGAACAAGCTCAGCAAGGCGGTGAAGCCTGCTGCAATACCGGCAATGGTGGTGAGTTGTGCTGCATCGAGGTCGATAAATTTAATGTCAAGCCCCATCAAACGGCCACCAAACACCTCTTGCAACATGGGGCTGGCCATGCCGATCACGCCGATGCCGGCTGACACATTCATGCACAACACCACCCAGACCATCCAAAACTGTGGAATGCCCCAGACTTTGCTGACGTGCACATGGCCTTGGGTGATCATGGCGTTGGCTTGCTGGTTCACTGGCGGCGTCCAGCCTGCAGGTTTCCAGCCGGTGGCAGGGATGCGGTAGCCCAAAGCGCCCGCCATCATGAAAACAAAGTAAACCAAAGCCATGACGACAAAGGTCTGCCAAACACCCACTTCAAGGTCGGTGGCAAAAAGTTTCATCAACTCTGCAGCCAAGGGCGAGCCAATCATGGCGCCACCACCAAAGCCCATGATGGCCATGCCGGTGGCCATGCCACGGCGGTCGGGGAACCATTTGATAAGGGTGCTGACGGGGGAGATGTAACCCAGGCCAAGACCAATGCCGCCAATGACGCCAGAGCCTAACAACATCAGCCAAAACTGATGGTAGTAAACACCAACAGCCGAGATAAGCATGCCGCCACACCAACACACCGCACTGACCACACCCGCTTTGCGCGGGCCAGCGCGCTCTAACCAACCGCCCCACAAGGCGGCCGAGCTGCCCAGCAACACAAAAAACAAGGTGTACATCCAACCCAAGGTGGAGACTTTCCAGTCACAGGTGGAGATGAAAAGTTCTTGGAAAAAACCAATGTCAGGACCGCATTTCAGGGCATCTTTGATGCCTAGGGCTTTGGACAAAGGTAACCAAAACACCGAAAAACCATAGGCCATGCCAATACACAGATGTATGGCCAGAGCAGCAGGGGGCACCAGCCAGCGGTTGAATCCTTCTGGTGCCACGATACGTTCTTTGGATAAAAACCCGGGCGTGTCATCATGCGTTGTCATGTTGTCTCCTAGCTTTGGATAAGTTTTTATGGGCTTACGCCCAGACTTTACCCGAACATATGCTCTCTAAGCACAAGCTAGTCTAGGGAAATCACCGTATTGCTGCAATATGGGGTTATTGGTAATGTAAGCTTGGTCTTACCAACACAACTAATATGCTTTGAAAAGCCTATATCTGCATGCATAAAGTTTCCATCAAACCCCTGTGGACCATCAGCGACGCCAAGGGTCACAACCTGGCGCCCCGACTGCTGGAGCTGTTGTCCGAGGTGCAAGGGCACGGTAGCTTGTCTGGTTCTTGTAAAAAAACGGGTGCCTCTTACCGCCACGCGTGGAGCTTGATTCGACAAGGGGAAGAGCAACTGGGCATGCCATTGCTGAATATGGAGCGCGGCAAGGGTTCCACCCTCACGCCTTTGGCGGAAAAACTGGTTTGGGCGGGGCACCGCATATCAGCGCGCCTCACACCCATGTTGGAGAGCTTGGCCTCAGAGCTAGAGGGTGAAATTGGACGGGTTCTCTCGGCTGGCAGCGAAACCCTCAGGGTGCATGCCAGCCACGGCTTTGCGGTTGAAAAGCTGATCCAAAGCTTGGCCTTGACTGGCACCCGGGTAGAGCGCAAATACGTGGGCAGCATAGAAGCTGTGGCCTCCTTACACGAAGGTGGCTGTGAAATTGCAGGATTTCATATTCCGCAAGGCGAGTTTGAGGACATAGCCTTCAAGCATTACGCCCGCTGGTTGGTTCCCAAAGAAAGCCGCATCATCCATGTGGCCACACGTCGCCAAGGCCTGATGGTGGCAAGCGGAAACCCGCACAAAATTTACGAGGCCAAAGACCTCACCCGCAAAGGCATTCGTTTTGTCAACCGCCAACCCAGCAGCGGCACGCGTGTCTTGCTTGAATGTTTTTTGAAAAAAGCCCATATAGATAACACGCAAATCACTGGCTACTTCGAGCAAGCCGAGTTCACCCATGCAGCGGTGGCGGCTTTTGTTGCCAGCGGCATGGCTGATGTAGGCTTTGGCGTGGAAACGCCTGCACGGCGTTTTAAGCTGGAGTTTTTGCCACTGGCCACCGAGCGCTATTTTTTGTTGTGCAACCAATCCGACTTGGAGCGGCCGCATTTGCAGTCGGTGCTGAAAGTTCTCAACAGCGACGAATTTCAATTTGCGGTGAACCAGCTTCCTGGCTACACCGCCGCGCACTGCGGTCAGGTGTCTACCATTCCTGAGGCTTTTCCAGACTTGGCCGCAGCTAAAAAATATTGAATGGGGCAAAAGAAAAGGGCACCCTAGGGTGCCCTTTGGTCTTACAGGCTAACTGTACTATCAGTAAACAAAAATCGGGTTAACAATGGCTTGTACCGAACCTGTGGTGCGGTGTGGGCCCACAGTGATCATGCCTTCATAAACGCCATCTTTGATAGCTTGTTGGGCAACCACGTTCTCCAAAATGAAGACGCCAAACTCAGCCAACAAGATTTGGTGCACGTGGAACACTTGGCCTTCATTCTCGAAAGGCACAACTTCCAAGCCCCAAGTGTCGGAACCTACCATGGCCACGCCCAAGTTAGCCAAATAACGAGCGCCTTGAACGCCCAAGCCAGGGTGGGCTGCGCCGTTGCGCTTGTCATCCACGCCCAGCAATTTGTGCCAGCCGGTATAGAAAATCACCACATCGCCTTTGTTGATCTTCATATTGCCTTGACGCTTCAAAGCAGCTTCGATTTCAGGCTGATTGAAAGGTGTTCCCTCTGGGATGATGTCTTTGCCCATGAGCGCAGTCATGTCCAAAAGC
>CANLWQ010000173.1 GCA_947494405.1 Comamonadaceae bacterium
GGTGGCCAATATACCCGCTGCCGGTGCCAAGACAGGCCATGTCGAGAACCAAGCTGCCAAACTGTTGCTAAAGGCTGCCTCACCCACAATGCCATTGATCACGCCCAAAGTCGTGATGCCAATTTGAATAGTGGATAAAAACTCTGTGGGTCGATTTTGCAGCGCCAAAGCGGCTTTGGCACCATAAGCACCTGAGGACTCAAGCTCGCTGAGTAAAGTCCTGCGGCTCGATGCCAATGCCATCTCTGACATTGCAAACACAGCGTTCAAAAGGGTCAGGAAAAAAATCAGCAATATATCCATGGCGTCAGACAGCAAAAAATCTGTAGTGTTGTGGGTGTTTTGAATCTAGGACAATCATGCCATGGCACTTTACTTGATTGGCGATGTACAAGGCTGCGACAGCGCTTTGGAGCAATGGCTCGCCCATGTGGGCTTTTCTCCCAGCAGAGACACTGTATTTCTGTTGGGGGACTTGATCAACAGAGGGCCAGACAACCTCGGCGTCTTGCGGCGTCTGAAAAGCTTGGGCAACAGTGCACGCTGCCTGCTTGGCAACCATGACTTGCATTTAATGGCCATACATCTGGGTATTCAGCCCCTCAAGAAAGGGGATACCGTAGCCGATATTTTGCAAGCCCCAGATAGGCATGAATTGATAGACTGGTTGCGCCATCAGCACTTGGCCATGCATGAAGAGAATGTGCTCATGGTTCATGCTGGCGTTTTGCCGCAATGGGATGTAGCGCAAACCCTTGAACTGGCCGCAGAGGTAGAAACGGTTTTGCGCGGCTCTGACTGGCAAAACTTTATTGCGCAGATGTACGGCAACTCGCCTGCTGCTTGGAACCCATCGCTTGGCGGCATAGAACGTTTGCGGGTGATTGTGAATGCACTGACCCGACTGCGTTTTTGCACCGCTGAGGGTGAAATGGAATTCAAACACCACTCGGATGCGACGCAAGCACCGCCGGGTTTTATGCCTTGGTTTGATGTGCCGCACCGGCGAACACAACACAGTTGTATTGCTTTTGGTCATTGGTCTAGCTTGAAGCCCATGCACAGAAGTGATGTCATCGAACTCGACACAGGTTGTGTCTGGGGCAAATGCTTGAGCGGATTACAACTGAATGCACACGGCCAAGGCGCTCATCAACGGCATCACATCGATTGCCAAGCTTTGGCAAAGTCCGGCGTTTGACTGCCGGTACAACTTGATCAAGATGTGGTTTTGAACAAAGCTGCAACTGTGCGCTTGGGCTTAATGTTGGGTGAAATTCCACTGCGAACGGGCGTGGATATGTCCCTCGCCACGGCCGCTGAACCTCCCTCTGCTTCAGCAGACGGTGTGCTGGCTTCATAAGGCTTATCAAAAAAGGGATCCACAGGAGCCGCCAAGGGTGCAAGGCGGGCGCGGCGCGGGCGGTCTTCTTCAGCTTCGCGTGTGCGTCTGGCGGGCGGGCGCTCAGAGTCTAAGTCAAGCACAGTGAAGTCGATTTTTTGTTTGGTCAGTTTCTCAATGTCCGAGACCAAGCGTAAGTCTGAAGCAGACGCAAAACTGACCGCTATTCCTTCTGCGCCAGCGCGTCCGGTGCGGCCTATGCGATGTATATAGTCTTCGGCATTGAAAGGCACATCAAAATTGAAAACTGCGGGCACATCTTTGATGTCCAAGCCACGTGCTGCCACATCGGTGCACACCAGCAAATCGACCTCGCCTTTTTTAAAGGCTTCCAAGGCTTTTAGTCGCTCATCTTGGCTTTTATCGCCGTGCAAAGCAGCGGTTCGCAAGCCGTCACTTTCAAGTGACCGAGCCAAGCGCGCACAACCTAACTTGCTGTTAACAAAAACAAAAGCTTGAGAAATTTCTTTTTGCTTCAAAATTTGTTTCAAAGCACGGCGTTTATCGTCTTCGTTGATGTTGAAAAACAATTGCGTGACGGTGGACGCGGTTTGGTTGGGTCGCGCCACTTCAATGGTGACTGGGTTTTGCAAATAGCTTGAAGCCAAGCGTTTGATTTCGGGTGAAAAAGTTGCCGAAAACAACAGCGTTGTGCGTTGCTTGGGTAAATAGCTCAAAATGCGCTGCAAATCGGGCAAGAAACCAATATCCAACATGCGGTCAGCTTCATCCAACACCACGTAATCCACTTGGTTTAAAACGGCGGTTTTGGCTTCGATGTGGTCTAGCAACCTGCCAGGTGTGGCCACCAACACCTCAACACCTCTTTTCAGCTCTGCAGTTTGAGGTTTCATGTCCATGCCACCGAACACCACCGCACAACGCAGTTGGGTGTATTTGGCATAAAGCTTGATTTGCTGGGCTACTTGGTCGGCCAACTCCCGCGTGGGAAGCAACACCAAGGCACGCACAGGATGGCGTGCAGGAGAAGTAGAGGTATTTTCATGCGCGAGCATGCGTTGCAACAGTGGCAGCGAAAAAGCTGCGGTTTTACCTGTGCCGGTTTGTGCGGCACCCATGACATCTTGGCCAGACAAGACCACCGGAATGGCTTGCGCCTGAATAGGCGTCATGGTTTCGTATCCCATTTCAGCGACCGCTTTGGCCAAATTGGGTGCTAACTGCAATTGCGAGAATGAATTCATATAGAGGGAGATTGTCGCACTCTAGGCGCGGGGCAAAGTCACCCCCACTTGGCCTTGGTATTTACCGCCTCTGTCTTTGTAACTGGTCTCACAAACCTCATCGCTTTCAAAGAACAGCACTTGAGCACATCCCTCGCCCGCGTAAATTTTGGCGGGCAGCGGCGTGGTGTTGCTGAACTCTAAGGTCACATAGCCTTCCCACTCGGGCTCGAAGGGTGTGACGTTGACGATGATGCCGCAGCGGGCATAGGTACTTTTGCCAAGGCAAATGGTCAGCACATTGCGCGGAATTCGAAAGTATTCAACGGTGCGCGCCAAAGCAAAGCTGTTGGGGGGGATGATGCAAACATCAGCTTCTATATCGACAAAGCTTTTAGGGTCGAAATTCTTCGGGTCAACGACTGTGCTGTAAATATTGGTGAAAACTTTAAATTCTGGAGCACAACGGATGTCGTAGCCGTAGCTGCTGGTGCCATAGCTGACAATTTTTTGACCCGCTGCATCTTGGCGAATTTGACCTGGCTCGAAGGGCTCGATCATGCCATGCTGCTCTGCCATGCGGCGAATCCATTTGTCGCTTTTGATACTCATGCCACTGCCTTTTGTTGAAGTTCCTGATTGTATGAGGCAGGGTGACAAGCCTTAGGGCAACTGCCCTTGCACGCCTTGCACCAGAAAATTCATGTTCAGTATTTCTTTGTCACTCAAAGACTGGCCGCGAGCCAGCACCACTTGGTCTTGGTTATCCAAAATAGGGCCAGCAAATGGCTGCAAACTGCCCCGCCCCATGGCTCGCTGCAAGCGCAGTAATTCGGTTTGAACACGCATAGGCAGTTTCGGTCCAAACGAGCCTACTTGCACCATTTTTTCGCGCACACCCCCCCAAACATTGCCAGTTTGCCAAGTGTCGTTGATGACTTGCTCTGCGCGTTGGCTGTAATAGTCGCCCCAGTGATGAGTGACGGCCAACAACTGAGCTTGGGGCGCAATGTGGCGCATGTCTGAATGGTAGGCAATCGCCATCTTGCCGCGCTCTTGGGCCGCCACCATCACCGCTTCAGAGGCGGTGTGAAAGGCCAGCACATCCGCTTTTTGGTTCATCAAGGTGATGGCCGCTTCGCGTTCTCGCGCAGGGTCAAACCAGTTGTTGAGCCAAATCAGCTTGACCTGCGCCTTAGGATTAACCGATCGCATGCCTAAAGCAAATGCGTTGATGCCTTGAATCACTTCTGGAATGGGAAAGCCCGCCACATAACCCGCAATGCCGGTTTTGCTGACACGCCCCGCTGCAATGCCTGCCAAGAAACGCCCCTCGTAATAACGGGCATTCGCCGCAGATACATTGGCTGCAGTTTTGTAGCCGGTGATGGATTCAAACTTCACATTCGGGAAGTCAGCAGCCACCTTTAGGGTGGGCTCCATGTAGCCAAAACTTGGCGTGAAAATCAAACCTGCGCCTTGCTGCGCCATGTCTCGAATGACGCGCTCGGCGTCCGCGCCTTCAGCCACATTTTCAACAAACACAGTTTGCACTTTGCGGCCGTTTTTATTGAGCTTTTCTTCCATCGCCAAGCGGCCCAACTCATGCTGATGCACCCAACCACTGGGCAAGCGTGGGGTGACATACACAAAGCCCACTTTCAAGGGTGTGGTGGAAGGTTTTTCCGCCTGAGCGAAACCAGGAATGGACACAGCCAACGCAAACAGCGCGGCAATGAGGTTTTTGTACATGGTGTTCCTCGACATGGCTCGGTAGAGCAAATTTTTCAAAAAAAACGCCCCGTGAGGGGCGTTTCTACGAGACTTCTGGCGGAGTGGACGGGACTCGAACCCGCGACCCCCGGCGTGACAGGCCGGTATTCTAACCAACTGAACTACCACTCCTGGTAGATAGCTTTGCTTCAACAGATGTTGAAACCAAGTGCTACAAACTTGGCGACCCTACGGGGATTCGAACCCCGGTACTCACCGTGAAAGGGTGATGTCCTAGGCCTCTAGACGATAGGGTCAAAACCTTGTGGACCAACAAACTCGACGCCTTGTTTGGTGGAGGTAA
>CANLWQ010000174.1 GCA_947494405.1 Comamonadaceae bacterium
AAAGCCGTGGCCGAGGTGAAAGTGATTGACGAACCTGTCACTGTGGTGGTGTCTGCCAAAGGCTGGGTACGTGCGCGCACCGGCCACGGCCACGACCCGCTAGGTTTTGCCTTCAAGTCCGGTGACGAGCTGTACGACACTTTCGAGTGCCGCACCGTGGATCAATTCATTGCCTTTGGCTCCAATGGTCGTGTCTATTCCGTGCCTGTAGCCGCCTTGCCGGGTGCGCGTGGTGACGGCCAACCCGTCACCACCTTGGTCGATGTAGAGGCCGCCACGCAGCTGGTGCATTACTTCGCAGGCCCTGGCACCCTCACCTTGTTGCTCAGCAGTTCAGGCGGCTATGGTTTTGTGTGTTGTATAGACAACCTCATTTCTCGCAACAAAGGCGGCAAGGCCTTCATCAGTTTGGGCGAGGGCGAAACCGTTTGCTGTCCATCCTTGGTGGGCGGGGGCAATGGCGAAACCCCGCTACCCATTGCCACCCATGTGGCGTGTGCCTCTACCGGCGGGCGCATACTGACCTTTGCCATCACCGAACTCAAGGCCATGGAAAAAGGCGGTCGTGGCTTGATGCTGATCGACTTGGAAGACAAAGACAGTTTGGCGGGTGCGGCCGCTTACACCCGTAGCGTATGCATTGTGGGCACAGGGCGTGGCGGCAAAGACCGTGAAGAAACACTGGAAATCAGAAGTCTCAACAATGCGCGGGCAGCCAGAGCCCGCAAAGGCAAAGCAGCAGACTTGGGCTTCAAACCCACAGCTGTTTTTCGGGTTGAATAAAACACTTTGTATTGAGAAAGCAGTAGCAGTATGCGTAAACAATGGTCAGTGATGGTGTGGTCTTTGCTGGTTGTTGCGACCAATGGCACAGGCTATGTGCATGCCCAAGCGGCACCCAGTAAAGCCAGCGAACCCCGACCAGCCATGACCGTGACGGTGACGCGCAGCCAAAGCCAAAATTTGTCGCAACGGTTGAGCGCCAACGGTACGGTTGCCGCTTGGCAAGAGGCGAGCATTGGCGCTGAAATCGGCGGCTTGCGTCTCACCGAGGTTCGCGTCAATGTGGGTGACCAAGTCAAGGCCGGACAAGTGTTGGCAGTGTTCGCTACAGAAAATGTGTTGGCTGAAATCAACCAAGCCAAAGCTGCGCTGAATGAAGCTAAAGCGGTGGCCTCTGAAGCCCAAGCCAATGCCGACCGTGCACGCGCATTGCAACCCAGTGGCGTGATCAGCGCCCAACAATTCAACCAAAGTTTGACCGCTGAAGCCACCGCCAAAGCCCGTGTCGAGTCGGCCATGGCCAATATGGCTGTGCATGAGTTGCGCTTGCGCCAAACCCAAGTCAAAGCCCCAGATAACGGTGTGATCTCAGCTCGCAGTGCCAGTGTGGGTGCTGTGTTGGGCCTTGGCACCGAGTTGTTCCGGTTGGTGCGCGGCAACCGCTTGGAGTGGCGAGCAGAAATAGTGTCTTCGGAGCTGTTTCAAATCAAACCTGGGCAAAAAGTCAATATACAAGGCGTGGGTTCAGCGCAAATCTTGGGTACTGTGCGCATGGTGGCACCCACCGTGGATGGGCAAAACCGAACCGGCACGGTGTTTGTTGATTTGCCCTCAAGTGCCATGCAATCTGTGAAGCCTGGTATGTATGCGCGCGGCGAGTTCGAGTTTGGTGCGTCAGCCGCCGCCTTGGTGCCGCAACAGTCGGTGGTGATTCGCGATGGTTTTTCTCAGGTGTTCGTGGTGCAAGCCGACCAACGGGTCAAGCTCTACAAAGTCAATTTAGGTCGACGTCAAGGTGAGTGGCTGGAGGTGACTTCGGGTTTGCCAACAGACGCCCAAGTGGTGGTCAAAGGCGCGGGCTTTCTAACCTCGGGAGACTTGGTTAAGGTGGTCTCAGACAACTCTCCCAGCACAACCCCTGCAGCGACCAAGCCATGAACGTCTCCGCTTGGTCTATTCGCAACCCGGTACCGTCGGTGGTGTTGTTCGTGCTGCTCACCTTTGCCGGTTTGCTGTCCTTCAACCATATGAAGGTGCAGAACTTCCCCGATCTGGATTTGCCCACCATTGTCATTACCGCCGCTTTGCCAGGCGCAGCACCGGTGCAAATGGAAACCGAGGTCGCGCGCAAAATCGAAAATGCAGTGGTATCGGTGTCGGGCTTGAAAAATTTATACACCAAAATTCAAGATGGCACAGTGCTGATTTCTTGCGAATTCCGTATTGAAAAATCGGTGCAAGAAGCTTTGGACGAAGTGCGCTCGGCAGTCAATGGGGTGCGCAGCGATTTACCCCCCGATTTGCTAGACCCCGTGGTGCGCAAGTTGGAGTTCACCGGTGGCCCGGTACTGGCTTTCACCATTGAAGCCAAAGACTTGGATGGTGAGGGTTTGAGTTGGTTTGTCGACCAAACCGTCACTCGTCGCTTGCTGGCTGTCAAAGGTGTGGGCGCTGTCACCCGTGTGGGTGGCGTTAACCGACAAGTTGAAATTGCATTAGACCCTTTGCGCTTGCAAGCTTTGCATTTGACCGTGGCCGATGTGTCTAGGCAGCTGCGCCAAGTGCAAGGAGAAACCTCGGGCGGGCGCACTGATCTGGGTGGCTTTGAGCAGTCCATGCGCACCATGGCCAATGTGGGCTCTGCAGCTGAATTGGCTGAGATTGAGTTGGCAGTGGGCAACGGTAGGCGCATACGTTTGCGCGACATTGCCAGCGTCAAAGACACCGTGGCCGAGCAGCGTTCATCTGCTTTTTTGAATGGCAAACCAGTGGTTGGTTTTGAGGTGTCGCGCAGTCGCGGCACCAGCGAAGTAGAGGTGGGTAAAGCGGTGTTCAGCGCGTTGTCTGAGTTGAGTCAAGCGCATGCCGGCATCTCCTTCACCACGGCTTTTGACTTTGTCACCCCTGTCAAAGAGGAATACCAAGCTTCCTTGATTTTGCTTTACGAAGGCGCTTTGTTGGCGGTGTTGGTGGTGTGGTTGTTCCTGCGCGATGTCAGAGCCACGTTTGTGACTGCGGTGGCCTTGCCGCTGTCAGTCATTCCGGCATTCATCGCCATGGACTACTTGGGTTTTTCTATCAACGTCATCACCTTGTTGGCGCTGTCCTTGGTGGTGGGTATTTTGGTCGATGACGCCATCGTCGAGGTGGAGAACATAGAGCGTCACCTGTATATGGGCAAGACACCGTTTCAAGCGGCGATGGAAGCCGCTGATGAAATTGGTTTGGCAGTCATTGCCACCACCTTCACACTGGTGGCCGTGTTTCTACCCACAGCTTTTATGAGCGGTGTGCCGGGCAAGTTTTTCAAACAATTCGGCTGGACGGCTGCGCTTGCGGTGTTTGCCTCACTTGTCGTGGCAAGGGTGCTCACCCCCATGATGTCGGCCTATATGCTCAAGCCGCCCAAACACGCGCCTGTAGAACCTTTTTGGATGTCCAGCTATTTAAAAATGGTGCGTTGGTGTTTGCGCCACCGTTTTTGGACAGCTTTGGCGGCTGGCGGTTTTTTTGTCGGCTCGCTGATGCTCATTCCTTTGTTGCCCACGGGTTTTATTCCAGCCGATGACAACTCGCAAACCCAGGTCTATCTGGAGTTACCCCCTGGCTCTACTTTGAGTCAAACCACTCAAGCCAGTGAAGTCGTGCGCCAACAGTTGCTGCAAGTACCTGAAATTCAAAGCGTGTACACCACCGTGGGTGGGGGAACTGCGGGCACTGACCCTGGCATGCCCCAAGCCGCTGCGCAAACCACTTCGGCGACATTAACCATACAGTTGCTTCCGCGTGGCGAGCGTGCCAAAAAAGGCGTTATCGAACAACGCATACGCGAGCGGTTGAGCAGCATTCCAGGCATACGTACCAAAGTGGGCTTGGGCGGTTCGGGTGAAAAATATTTGGTGATGCTCACCGGTGAAGATCCGGTGGCGCTGCAAGAGTCAGCCACCGCGTTTGTCCGAGATTTGCGCACGGTTCCAGGCTTGGGTTCTATCAATTCAAGTGCCAGTTTGGTGAGACAAGAAATTGCAGTTCGCCCCGACTTTGCCCGTGCGGCTGATTTGGGTGTGACCAGCGCGGCCATTGGCGAGACCCTTCGCATCGCCACCATCGGCGACTACGACGCGGCTTTGCCCAAACTGAATTTGGCGCAACGCCAAGTGCCCATCATGGTCAGACTCGCCGACTCGGCGCGGCAAGACTTGGATGTGTTGGGCCGCTTGAATGTGCCCGGCAGCAAAGGGCCGGTGATGTTGGCTGAAGTCGCCACCCTGAGCCTGAGTGGGGGGCCTGCTTTGATCGAACGCTACAACCGCACACGCAATATTGTGTTTGTGGTTGAGCTCTCAGGTACCGGGCTTGGAGACGCCAAAAACTTGGTTAACCAGTTGCCCAGTATTCGTGATTTGCCAATCGGTGTTCGGTTGGTGGAGGTGGGTGACGCTGAAATCATGGGCGAGCTGTTTGCCAGTTTTGGTTTGGCCATGCTCACCGGTATTTTGTGTATTTACTTGGTCTTGGTGTTGCTGTTCAAAAGTGTTTTGCATCCCATAACTATTTTGGCTGCCTTGCCGCTTTCGCTGGGTGGTGCTTTTGTGGCTTTGCTTTTAACCGGTAAAAGCTTCTCCATGCCTTCACTGATTGGCTTGATCATGCTCATG
>CANLWQ010000175.1 GCA_947494405.1 Comamonadaceae bacterium
ACCCGAGTCACTCACCGAATACTTGAACGAGTACTTTTCCGAGATGACGCAAATCGCCTTGTCTTATGGTGCAACCATTGATAAATACATTGGCGATGCGGTGATGCTGTTTTTTGGCGACCCTGAATCCAAGGGCGTGAAAGAAGATGCCCGTGCCTGCGTAGAGATGGCGTTGGAGATGCAAGAGCGCATGTTGGTGCTGCAAAACCGCTGGCGAGTGCGTGGGTTCGACAACCCTTTTGTTATTCGCATAGGCATCAACACGGGCTATTGCAATGTAGGCAACTTCGGTTCAGACCAGCGGTTGAGTTACACCATCATTGGCGCAGAGGTCAATGTGGCCCAGCGCTTAGAGGCCAATTCAGACCCCGGAGGCATACTCATTAGCCACGAAACTTTTGCGCAAGTCGATGACTTGGTAGACGTGGAAGAACGACAGTCGGTGAGTTTAAAAGGCATTGACCGCAGCATTCGTACCTATGCCATACGTGCCAGAAAAGCCGAGTCTGATAAACCCTTTCGCTTGAAACACCCTCAAGGCGTTCATATTGATTTATCACCGCAATATTTAAATCATGAAGACAGGCGATTGATTGCCACGCAACTCAAAACATTGGCTGAACAACTTGAAAGCCTTGATAAGAAGGACACTGCTATATGACCGAATTGTCTGCCAGCTTTGAAGTCGATATTGAACACTTGCATGCTTTGGGTGTGGTGGATCCCAGTTCTTCTAAAAGTTTGGATATTTTTGCTTCAGGCCAACTCAACAGCAACGAGCGTTTGTATTTCAGCTTATGGGGTTCCAAGCTTCTAAGCAGCGCAAGCTTTGATGCCAAAAAACGCATTTACCAGCAAGGTGAGGACGTAACAGTTGCCTACTTTGTTGTGTCTGGCAGCTTATTGGCGGTCAAAGGCGATCAGGTTGAACGCTTGGGTCCTGGCAGCGTGCTGTGTTTGGCCGAAGGTCTGGCCGGTATGCCCGCACCCAAAACAATCATCACAGTCACACCGGTTCAAGCGCGAATCATTCCCTTGCATAAAGTCGATCATCTGGTCGCTAACTTGCCCCATGCGATTCGGCAAATCATTCGAACCTCGGTGAAGCGAACCTTGGCGTTGAAAGATTTACCCAAAGGTGTTTTATGAGCGATTTCCCAACCGTCCCGTTCGAGCCCGGGCAGCGAATTTTCAACGCAGGGGATGCCGCAGACCATTTGTATTTCATTCAACAAGGCATTGTTCAATTGCTTGATTCACAGGGTAAAGCCTTTGCTCAAATTTCTACGGGTGAGTCTTTTGGCGAGCAAGCTTTCTTGAATGGGGGCATTCGCGGCGCTTCTGCTCAAGCCTTGGATGCCGTTATCTGCATACAAATTTCAAGTGCAGTTGCCAACCAACTGTTGGCTGAGGCTTCGCCTTTATTGGTGCCTGTGTTTGAAGCACTTTTGCTTCAGCAAAACATGCACAACTACTTGCGCTCTCCTATGGTCTGACAGTGACAATGTCAAATACCCATTTCGATCCGCGACTCCACATCAATGACGTCCAATGGGCCGATGTGTATTTATCCACGCTGGATAATTTACGCTCTGTTTGGCCTCATGCTTGGCCTGGTCTTGATGTTGTATTGAGATCGTGTGTACATCGACTCTGGCCAGAGCAAGCACCCCAGACGGGCAGCATTTGCGCCCAAATGATTCAAGCTGCGCATGCCATGGCTTTGCATATGGAGGACAAAGCAGCACAGTGCAGCTATGAACCGCACTACCACCATCGTCTGCACACAGCCGATGCGTTAACAGCGATGTGTCTTTTGATTCAGGCTTTGCAAGCACAAGGCATAGCTGTAGAGGATGACTGGACCGCCGCCTTGCTGCTGGCGGCCATTTCACACGACGCTTTGCACCCCGGCGGGGCGAATAGGTTTACACAAGAGTTTGAACTTCGCTCGGCCAATGAAATGCAAAACATTGCCCAAGATCTTCAAATAGACAAGGCGTGGTTAGAACATGTGCGTGCTTTGATTTTGCGCACTGACCCTACTCTGGTTGCTGCTAACCATGACAAAGTTAAAGCCAGCCCTTTTGAGATGAACTTGGACTGGGCTTGTGTGCTGCTGAATGAGGCAGATATTTTGGCCAGTGCCACATCTCGCTATGGACCTGACTTGGGCTTGGCCTTGGCTCAAGAGTGGGCTTTGAAAGACCATCCTCTGCACAGCTTTGTAGGCACCGCCAATGGGAGGCTTCAGTTTTTATCTGGTTTGCGGTTTTCAACGCCAGCCAGTGACGCGTTTGGCATCAAAGAAAGCGTAGCGCAACAAATCGCCCATCAAATATCGTCGCGCAGCTGGTAGGGCAATGCATGCAAGGCCAAGCTCGCACCCAAGGGTGTGCTTAAACCGCCTGCTGTGTCTTCTAAAGCGCTGTTTTGCAAACACACCAATGCCCAGTGCCCATGCACGGGGTGATGACACGCTTGGGCAACCATGCCAGAGGGTTGCGCAGTGTCAGCGGCACTGAACACCTCTTCACCCGCTTGCAATGCCGCTGAGGAAGAAACCAAATAAGCCCGCCGCTTCAAGGTGCCTCGAAATTGGCTGCGCGCCACCACCTCTTGGCCTGGGTAACAGCCCTTTTGGAAATTCACCCCGCCCACCGATTCATAGTTGAGCATTTGCGGCACAAAGGCTTCGAAGGTAGCGGCTTGCACATCGGCCACGCCGCTCAATACCTCGCTGAGCAGCCAATCTTGCAGCGGCAAAGCCGGCCCAGACAGCGCTGTACCCACTGGCACGATGTGCAAAGCACGACCAAGGCTTTGCGCAGGGTAGAGGCGCACAGTCCAAGCTTGTGCGTCAAGCTGCAAAGACCAAGGGGCTGGGGCCAAAGAAGCCGGCAGCGCGTTGCCCAAAACACCACGCACCTCGTATTGTTCGGACAAGTCATTCAGCACCACCTTGGCGCGCATGACAAACATGCGCAAGCGCTTCAAGGTTTGCGCCAGCAGGTCCTGTCGCAACACCAGCCACACATCCTCAGGTGACGTTTTGAAGCCAATGAAGCTGGCTTGCATGCGACCTTTGGCATTGCAAAAAGCGGCGAAGCGGGCTTGGTCAGGGGGCAGCAGCAAAAAATCATTGCTCAATTGGTTGTGCAAAAAATGAGCAGCGTCCACGCCTTGGGCATGGATCACGCCTAAATGGGGCAGGGCGCATGCGCCTTGGGCATCTAAGCTCAAGTCTGGGAGGTGGGTCAAAGCATTCATAGCTCTATTATCATGGCCGCATCTCTGGACTCCGCAGGAGCGGCAATGAAATGGTTTTGGCGCAGCCTGTGGCTGACACTGGGCATGGTTTTGGTCATCACGGTCGCCGCCGCTTGGTGGGTTTTACGTCCTCTGCCCATGGCCAAGCAAACTGCGGATTTGTCTGTTTCCGCAGGTTCCACACCGCGCATGGTGGCCAACCAAATTGCCGAGTCCGGCATCGATGTGTCACCCACGCTGATGTATTACCTTTTCAGGTTCAGCGGGCAGTCCAAGCTGATTCGTGCCGGCAGCTATGAAATAGCCAACACCACCAACGCTTGGGACTTGCTGCAAAAACTGGTGCGCGGCGAAGAAAACCTCAAGGCCATCACCTTGGTGGAGGGCTGGACCCTGCGCCAATGGCGACAAGCCTTGGACAAAGCCGATTTTTTAAAACACGACACCCAAGGCGACACCGATGAAGAACTGATGCGCCGCTTGGGTCGCCCCGAGATGCCCGCCGAAGGCCGGTTTTTTCCAGACACTTATATGGTGGGCAAAGGCAGCAGCGATGTGGCGGTGTTGCGCCGCGCACTGAATGCCATGGACAGTCAACTCTCCCAAGCTTGGGCCCAACGTGACATGGGGCTCCCCTTACAAAACCCGCAAGAGGCTTTGGTGCTGGCCAGTATTGTGGAGAAAGAAACCGGCAAACCCTCGGACCGTGCCATGATTGCCAGCGTGTTTCACAACCGCTTGCGTATCAATATGCCGCTGCAAACCGACCCCACCGTCATCTACGGCATAGGGGCTGACTTCGACGGTAATTTGCGCCGCGCTGATTTGAAAACCGATCACCCGTGGAACACCTATGTTTACAAAGGCCTGCCCCCCACGCCGATTGCCATGCCCGGCAAAGCCGCATTGATGGCCACTTTGCAGCCTGCCACCAGCAAGGCCCTGTATTTTGTGGCGCGGGGAGACGGCAGCAGCGAGTTCAGCGAAAACTTGGACCAGCACAACAACGCAGTCAATCGTTACCAGCGCAACCCAGCCAAGGCACAATAGTCAGCATGAACCGCGGTATTTTCATCAGCTTTGAAGGCATAGACGGCGCTGGCAAATCCAGCCATGTACAAGCCGTGGCCGAAGCTTTCACCCAAGCCGGCCGCCAAGTGGTGCTGACCCGCGAACCTGGTGGCACGCCTTTGGCAGAAAAATTACGCGAGATGGTCTTGCACGACAACATGGACACCTTGAGCGAGGTGCTGTTGATGTTTGCCGCACGCCGCGACCATTTGCAGCAAGTCATAGAACCGGCTTTGGCCCGTGGCGATGTGGTGGTTTGCGACCGGTTTACAGACGCTACTTTTGCCTACCAAGGCGCGGGCAGGGGCTTTGAT
>CANLWQ010000176.1 GCA_947494405.1 Comamonadaceae bacterium
ACCTTGGAGTGCTGTGATTTTGTCCACGCCCTCTTGCACATAGTTTTCGCCAAAGTCGCGCTGGCCCAATGCCGCGACGGCGGCAACTTGATCATGCGAAAAGGTTTTGGACACCACCAGCAGTTGCACACTGCTGGCCTTGCGGCCTGCTTGCAACGCCGCTTGTGTGATGCGTTCACACACCGCTTGATAACGACCGCTGAGTTCATCCATGATGGGACTGTAACAAGACACACCGCATGCAAACCTCTCTCCCACATTGGCTCGCTCAAACCCTGTTGCTTGGCGGCTCCGACCTGCACTTGAGCGCGGGTGCGCCGCCCATGGCCCGGGTGTTGGGGGAACTGCAAGCCTTGGATGACAGCCCCGTTCTTAGCGAGCTGATGGCGCAAGAACTGAAAGCACTCTTGCCTGAGTGGATGGCGCAAGACCACGACGGCGCAGTCGCTATTCCAGGCTTGGGTAGGTTTAGGGTGAATGTGTTTGCGCAAGCACGCGGTTGGTCCAGTGTGTGGCGCTGCATCCCCCAGCACATTCCCAGCTTGCAGGACTTGAACACGCCCACCTGTGTGACGCAATGGCTAAAGCACCCGCACGGCTTGCTGTTGGTCACGGGCGCCACGGGCTCGGGCAAGTCCACCACCTTGGCCGCGTTGCTAGACCACCTCAACCGCACACTGCCTTTGCATATCCTCACCTTGGAAGACCCCATCGAGTTTGTGCACGCCAGCCAACGCAGCTTGGTGCAGCAACGCAGCGTGCCAGGCCACAGCGCCGACTTCGCCACCGCTTTGCGCGCGGCTTTGCGCCAAGACCCGGATGTGATTTTGGTGGGCGAGTTGCGCGACTTGACCACCATACAACTGGCCTTGCGCGCCGCCGAAACCGGGCATTTGGTATTAGCGTCACTGCACACCCGCAGCGCAGCCCAAGCGATTGAGCGCTTGGTAGACATCTTTCCAGGCGAAGAAAAAAACTTGGTGCGCCAGCAACTCAGCTTGTCGTTGTTGGGCGTGGTGCACCAAGTTTTGTGCAAAAGCGCCGATGGCACACGGCGCGTGGCCGCCCACGAAGTGCTTTACGCCACACCCGCAGTGCGCCAAATGATCCGCGACAACAAGGCCGCGCAACTTCCCAATGCCTTGCAAACCGGCGCGCAGTTTGGCATGCAGACCTTGGCACAAAGCCTGTTGCAGTTGCAAGCCCAAGGTTTGATCAGTGCCGAGGAGTCAGCACGTCACAGCTGAGACTAAGATACTTGCATCTATTTTTAGCGAAAGATTTCTGCCATGGCCCGCACCAACCCCAAAACCTACGAAGCCTCCACAGCCACCAAAGTTGCCTTCATAGGCTTGGGCGTCATGGGCTACCCCATGGCGGGTCACTTGGCGCTGGCCGGTCACCATGTCACGGTGTACAACCGCAACCCTGCCAAAGCCAAAGACTGGTGTGCAGAATTTGCGGGTCAGGCCAGTGCGCCCACGCCACGCCAAGCTGCAGAGGGCGCCGACATGGTTTTTTGCTGTGTAGGCAATGACGACGATTTGCGCGCCGTCATGTTGGGCGCAGACGGCGCTTTGGCTGGTGCAAAAGCCGGTGCTCTGCTGATAGACCACACCACCGCTTCAGCCAATGTGGCGCGTGAACTGTTTGCCACAGCCAAGGCTAAAGGCGTGCACTTTGTCGATGCGCCTGTGTCGGGCGGCGAAGCCGGTGCCATCAACGGCATGCTCACTGTCATGTGCGGCGGAGAGTCTGCTGCTTTCGAAAGAGCCAAACCCGTGGGCATGGCTTTCTCCAAAGCCTTTACCTTGATGGGCGACAGTGGCGCGGGTCAGCTCACCAAAATGGTCAACCAAATTTGTATTGCCGGCTTGGTTCAAGGTCTGTCCGAGGGCATTGCGTTTGGCATGAAAGCCGGCCTGAACATGGAACAGGTGTTGGACGTGATTGGCAAAGGCGCGGCGCAAAGCTGGCAAATGGACAACCGTGGCAAAACCATGGTGGCCGATAAATTCGACTTTGGCTTTGCCGTTGATTGGATGCGTAAAGATTTAGGGCTGGTGCTGGAAGAAGCCAAGCGCAACGGTGCGCGTGTCCCCGTGACTGCTTTGGTAGACCAGTTTTATGCCGATGTGCAAGCCATGGGCGGCAAGCGCTATGACACCTCTAGCTTGATCAAGCGCTTGCGCTGAGATTTTTATTTGGCTGGCGCGGGTGGTGGCAAGAGACCGCGCAACTCTTCTTCGCTGATGATTTCAAATAAGCGCACCACTTTGTTGACACCGTTCACATTGCGTGTTTTTTCTGTTGCGCTGTTGGCTTCGCGCTGGGTCACTCGGCCCATCAAATACACCACACCGCGCTCAACCACCACTTTAAAGGCGCTGGCAAACAAGTCTTTGCTGTCCACATAGCTGGCTTTGACTTTGGCGGTGATGAGCAAATCGTTGGAGCGTTCAGACAAGTTGGACAAGGGCATGACCGACAGCTCATTCACCACCGACTTGACATTTTCTATACGCTCAACGAGTTGCAACGCACTTTGGCGATCTTTCTCTGCCGTGACTTCGCCCGTGAGCAAGACTTGGCGGTTGTAACTGGTGACATTGATATGGACGCGCTCGCCCAAGTTGTCCCGAATGCGCGCTTGCGCTCTTATTTCTATGGATTCATCTTCAAGCTGTGCGCCAGAAGTGCGTCGGTCGCTGGCGACATAAGCGGTGCCGGCAACCCCGGCCAGCATCAAGGGTGCGCACGCGCCTAAAGTGCTGAGCAGCATCAAACCGGCAAGTGCTTTGACAAAAAGAGTGGCTTTCATGTGGGGTTCTCCTGTTCACCTAATAACTGACTGTCCACCCCATCGCACAAACAGTGCAACACCAGCAAGTGAACTTCTTGAATTCGTGCAGTGCGCTCATGTGGCACACAAATATGGACATCGGTTTCGCGCAACACTTGGCCGATTTTCCCGCCGCCTCTGCCTGTCAGCGCCACCACAATCAAATCGCGTTCATGGGCGGCTTCAATGGCTGCCAACACATTTTTGGAGTTGCCGCTGGTGGAAATAGCCAACAAGATGTCGCCAGTTTGGCCCAAAGCGCGCACCTGCTTGGAAAAAATATGGTCAAAGCCGTAGTCATTGCCAATCGCGGTCAAGATGGAGCTGTCGGTGGACAAAGCCATGGCCCCTAGCTCGGGCCGCTCACGCTCGAAGCGCCCCACAAACTCAGCGGCAAAGTGTTGTGCATCTGCGGCTGAGCCGCCATTGCCACAAGCCATGACTTTGCCCCCGCTGGTGACGCACATCAACATGGCGCCCACCGCTTGAGCGATGGGTTTGCTTAAGGCTTGGGCTGACTGGTATTTCAAGTCAGCGCTGTCTATGAACTGCTGCTCTATGCGTTGCTCTAACATTTCTTAATCATACCTTTGCACTGTGTCTTGGCGGTTTTATGCCTCAAAAGCTGCTTGGTGCCACACCAAACTATCAGCTTGCAGCAGAACCACATCAAAGCGACAAGCTGGCCAGGTGCGGTACCTGCGTAAAAAACAGGTGGCTGCAAACACGATGCGCTTTCTTTTGGTGGCGCTGATGCTGGCACCCGCACCGCCAAAATCATCCCGCGCTCGCGCCCTCACCTCCACAAACACCAAGGTGCCATCGCGCTCGCGCACAATCAGGTCTATTTCGCCGCCACCCCGCCCGGGTGTGCGGTAGTTGCAAGCCACCAAGGTCAAGCCGTGGTCTAGCAAATGGCGCAAAGCGCGTTGCTCTGCGGCGTCACCGCGCTGCTTGGGATTGGGGGCAGGAAAAGAGGTGTTCATTGGTTCAACGTTTTGATTCCGCGTTAGTGGCAGCACATGACGCCAGTGCGGCACAAGCCCATCCCACAGCCTGCCTGTATGTGGTGGCCACGCCGATTGGCAATTTGGCCGACATAGGTCTGCGTGCTTTGCATGTGCTGACACTGGCCGACGCCTTGGCTTGCGAAGACACGCGACACAGCCAAGCCTTGCTGCGCAGCTACGGCGTGTCCAAACCCTCAAGTGCTTTTTTGGCTCTGCATCAACACAATGAAACAGGTGCAGCCGAAGACGTGATTGTGCGATTGCAAAGCGGCCAGCGGGTAGCCTATTTAAGTGACGCAGGTACACCGGCCATCAGCGACCCTGGTGCCAAGTTGGTGGCTGCTGTGCAAGCCGCGGGCTTTAGGGTGATACCCATTCCAGGCGCCAGCAGCGTTACCGCTTTGCTGAGTGTGAGCGGCTGCCAAGGCGATGGCAGTTTCGTGTTTTTGGGGTTTTTACCCAGCAAAGCACTGGAGCGTCAAACCGCCATTCAGGCCATGGCACAAGAAGCGCGAACACAGGTTTTTTTAGAAGCCCCGCACCGTATTGAAGCGGTTGCCAAGGACATGGCTTTGCTGGGTGAACGCATGGTGAGTGTGGGGCGCGAACTGACCAAGCAGTTTGAAGAGGTGGCGGTGATGCGCGCCGACCGCCTGAGCGCCTGGCTTGAGGCTTCTGCCCAGCGCAGCAAAGGTGAATTCGCCTTGGCTTTACACCCTTTGGCAGTCGCAGGACCAGGCTTGGGAGAAGCCGAACGTGTACTGGACTTGCTGCTGGCCGAGTTG
>CANLWQ010000177.1 GCA_947494405.1 Comamonadaceae bacterium
GGGCGGCGAGCGCTTCGGGCGCTACAGTTTTATTGGCTTGCCCGCGCGCACTTTGCTGCGCGCCAATGGTTTTGGTCAAGCCGCACACACCGAGGTGGTGACCGATGGCGTGGTGGTGGAAACCCACCACGGCAACCCACTGGACTTTATTGCCAGCTACCAACAGCGCTTCAAAGTGGCTCTGCGCCCAGGCATGCCAAGGTTTTGCGGTGGCTTGGCCGGCTACTTTGGTTACGACACGGTACGCCACATAGAGAAAAAATTGGTGAACTCTTGTCCGCCTGACAGCTTGGGCTGCCCCGATATTTTGCTGCTGCAAACCGAAGAGTTGGCGGTGATCGACAACCTCTCGGGTAAGCTGACATTGCTGGTGTATGTGGACCCCGCACAAGCCCATGCCTACGCCAACGGACTCAAGCGTTTGCAGCAACTCAAAGAAATGCTCAAGCACTCCGTGCAAGCGCCCGAACTCAAGCCGTCTGCTCGCCAAGAAGCCCAGCGTTCGTTTGCCAAAGCAGATTATTTGAAGGCGGTTGATCGCGCCAAAGGTCTGATTGAGGCCGGCGACTTCATGCAAGTGCAGGTAGGGCAACGCATCCAAAAGCGCTTCACCCAAAGCCCTTTGTCGTTGTACCGCGCTTTGCGCTCTTTGAACCCCAGCCCCTATATGTATTACTACCATATGGGCGACTTTCATGTGGTGGGGGCTTCGCCTGAAATCTTGGTGCGGCAAGAAACCACGCCTGAGGGCAACAAGGTCACTATCCGCCCGCTGGCGGGCACACGTCCGCGTGCGGCAACGCCCGAAGCAGACTTGGCCGCCGAGCAAGAACTCATCAACGACCCCAAAGAACGTGCCGAACATGTGATGCTGATCGACTTGGCGCGCAACGATATTGGGCGCATTGCCAAAACAGGCACGGTGAAAGTAACCGAAGCGTTTGCGGTCGAGCGTTACAGCCATGTGATGCACATCGTCAGCAATGTCGAAGGCATGTTGAAAGATGGCATGAGCAGCATGGATGTGTTGCGCGCCACTTTCCCTGCCGGCACTCTCACGGGTGCGCCCAAAGTGCACGCCATGGAACTGATCGACCAACTCGAACCGGTCAAGCGCGGTATTTATGGCGGCGCTTGCGGTTACCTCAGTTTCGCCGGCGACATGGATGTGGCCATTGCCATTCGCACCGGCATCATCAAAGACGACACCCTGTATGTACAAGCTGCGGCGGGTGTGGTGGCGGATTCCATCCCCGAGATGGAATGGCTGGAAACCGAACACAAGGCGCGCGCTTTGCTGCGCGCCAGCGAGTTGGTTGAAGGGGGTTTGGAATGAAACTTCTGATGATCGACAACTACGACAGCTTCACCTACAACTTGGTGCAGTATTTTGGTGAGCTTGGTGCCGAGGTGCTGGTGCACCGCAATGATGAAATCAGCTTGGCCGATATTGCAGCGTTCAAGCCCAGTCATTTGGTGGTGTCTCCCGGCCCGTGCTCTCCTGCAGAGGCTGGTATTTCAGTGGCGGCTATTCAGCATTTCGCCGGCAAATTGCCTATTTTGGGTGTGTGTTTGGGGCATCAAAGCATAGGTGCGGCGTTTGGTGGGCGCATCATCCGCGCTCAGCAACTCATGCATGGCAAAACCAGCCTCATCCACACCACCCAACAAGGCGTGTTTGCGGATTTACCCAAAGACTTCACTGTTAACCGGTATCACTCGCTGGCGATTGAAGCCAGCACTTGCCCTTCCGAGTTGGAGGTGACGGCGTGGACCGATGACGGCGAGATCATGGGTGTGCGCCATCGCAGCTTGCCCATTGAGGGCGTGCAGTTCCACCCCGAGTCCATACTCACCGAACACGGCCACGCTTTGTTGAACAACTTTTTGAAAACGCTTCAGCCATGACCATCACCCCCACCGAAGCACTGCAGCGCACCATTGAGCACCGTGAAATTTTTCACGACGAGATGCTGCACTTGATGCGCATGATCATGAACGGTGAGATCACCCCACTCATGACAGCGGCCATACTGACCGGCCTGCGTGTCAAGAAAGAAACCATTGGCGAAATCACAGCAGCTGCCCAAGTCATGCGCGAGTTTTCCACCAAGGTCGAGGTGGCTGACAGAACGCATTTGGTCGATATTGTTGGCACCGGCGGCGATGGCGCGCAGACCTTCAATATTTCTACCTGCGCCATGTTTGTGGCCGCCGCCGCTGGCGCGCGGGTCAGCAAGCACGGCGGGCGCAGCGTCAGCAGCAAAAGCGGCAGCGCTGATGTGCTGGAGAGCTTGGGCGCACACATCAACCTCTCGCCTGACTTGATTGCCCAATGCATCGCCGAAGTAGGCATTGGTTTTATGTTCGCGCCCAACCACCATCCCGCCATGAAAAATGTGGCCCCGGTTCGCAAAGAATTGGGCGTTCGCACCTTGTTCAACATCTTGGGACCACTCACCAATCCCGCTTCAGCCCCGCATATTTTGATGGGGGTGTTTCACTCCGATTTGGTGGGTATTCAAATCCGTGCCTTGCAACGCTTAGGTGCCGAGCATGCCTTGGTGGTTTATGGGCGCGACGGTATGGACGAGGTCAGTTTGGGCGCGTCCACCTTGGTGGGCGAATTAAAAAATGGCGACATCACCGAGTATGAAATTCATCCCGAAGATTTTGGCCTGAGCATGGCCAGTCACCGTGCGCTGCGAGTAGACACGCCCGAGCAGTCGCGAGACATGGTGCTTGCTGTGCTGGACAACCAAGCCGGCGCACCTCGCGATATCGTCGCTTTAAATGCAGGCATTGCGCTGTACGCCGCCAATGTCGCGCCCACCATGGTCGCAGGTATTGCTTCGGCGCAGCAAGTCTTGGCCAACGGCCTGGCCAAAACCAAGTTGTCACAATGGCTGGCATTCACCCAACAACACGCGGCATCATCTTGAAGGGCCCTGCAGTGAGCGACATACTTAACCAAATTGTTCAAACCAAGCACGCGGAAGTGGCCCAGCGTAAACGCGCCGTGTCTATGGAGGCGGTCAGAGCGGACGCTTTCAGCCGCGTGCTCACCCGTGACTTTGAAGCTGCGATGCGTCGCAAGATTGCAGCCGGCCACGCCGCAGTGATTGCCGAGGTGAAAAAAGCCAGTCCTTCCAAAGGCTTGTTGCGCGAAGATTTCATTCCTGCGGACATTGCCCAAAGCTATGCCTTTGGCGATGGCAAAACCAGCGCAGCCTGTTTGTCTGTGCTGACCGATCAGCAGTATTTCCAAGGCAGCAATGACTTTCTCAAGCAAGCCAGGGCTTCTTGCGATTTGCCGGTGTTGCGCAAAGACTTCATGGTCGACATCTACCAAATCTACGAGTCCCGCGCCATGGGCGCAGACTGCGTGCTGCTCATCGCCGCTTGTTTAGATGACGTGCAAATGGCCGAGTTTGAAGCCGCTGCCCGCAGCCTGGACATGGCGGTGCTGGTCGAGGTGCACGATCGTCAAGAACTGGATCGCGCGCTCAAACTGAAAACCCCGCTATTGGGTGTGAACAACCGGAATCTGCGCACTTTTGAGGTGTCTTTAGACACCACGCTTGAGTTGATGCAATATTTGCCCGCAGACAAATTGCTGGTGACTGAAAGCGGCATCGCTACCCGCGAAGACGTGAGCCGTTTGCGTGCGGCAGGCGTTCATGCTTTTTTGGTGGGAGAAGCCTTTATGCGTGCCGCGGAGCCAGGTGAGGCCTTGGCTACGTTGTTCAGTGACTGAAAACGCCGTTTTAACCCAGGTCGACCCCTTGGCTTGGCCGGTGCATGCTTCATGGCAAGCCTTGGTCGACCGGTTTTGGCAAAGTCCACAAGGGCTGGCTTTGTTGGTTTTTTTGCGGAAACGTTTGCAGTCGGGTGCACGCATTTACCCAGCCCAGCCTTTGCGCGCTTTGTGGCTCACGCCCATGGCAGAAATCAAGGTGGTGATTCTGGGCCAAGACCCCTATCACGGCCTCGGTCAGGCTGAGGGCTTGGCCTTTTCTGTTCCTTCTGGCGTGGCCCCGCCTCCGTCACTGCGCAATATTTTTAAAGAATTGTTGGCTGACTTGGGCCAAGCCCCGCCGTTTGAAGTCACTTTGACGCCTTGGGCCAGCCAGGGTGTGTTGCTGCTCAACACCTGTTTAAGTGTGGAAGATGGCTTGCCCGCCAGCCACGCAAAACAAGGTTGGGAGGCGCTCACTGACGGAATTATTCAAGCTGTTGCTGAATCTACCCATGCATGCGTCTTTATGTTGTGGGGTGCGCACGCTCAGTCTAAGCAGGCCTTGATCCACCAAACCTCAGGCCACCAGACAACTTGTTTGGTCTTACAAGCCAACCATCCCTCTCCCTTGTCTGCCTTGCGTGGCGACGCGCCTTTCATAGGCTGTCAGCACTTTTCCAAGGCGCAAGCTTGGTTGAAAACCCGAGGTATAGCTATGGATTGGCGTTTAGAAAGCTAAAAACGCCAACTGCTTGTAAGAATTGGCCTTTTCTGCCGCCTTGGCGAAGTTTACAGACAGGAATATGCTATAGTCTTTGGCTCGCTGGAGGGGTGCCCGAGTGGCTAAA
>CANLWQ010000178.1 GCA_947494405.1 Comamonadaceae bacterium
CCTGCCCAAGTGCTTGCTGCACGTCAGTAACCCCGTTTAAATCGAAGGAATCTTCTATGAGCGCTGTACTTCACCCCCATGGCCACGGGGCCGACCACGCACACGACGATCACCACGGTGCGCCTCACGGCTGGCGCCGTTGGGTGTATGCGACCAATCACAAAGACATTGGCACGCTTTACCTGCTTTTTGCATTCACCATGCTGATCATTGGTGGCATTTTGGCTTTGGGCATACGCGCAGAGTTGTTCCAGCCAGGCTTGCAATTGGTCAACCCCGAGTTGTTTAACCAACTCACCACCATGCACGGTCTGATCATGGTGTTTGGTGCCATCATGCCGGCCTTTGTGGGCTTTGCCAACTGGATGATTCCTTTGCAAATTGGTGCCGCTGATATGGCATTTGCCCGCATGAACAACTTCAGCTTTTGGCTGATGATTCCTGCTGCTGTGCTTTTAGCCGGATCATTCTTCATGCCCGGTGGCGCACCCAGCGGCGGTTGGACGCTTTACGCGCCTTTGTCACTGCAAATGGGCCCCTCCATGGACGCGGCTATTTTTGCGCTGCACATCTTGGGTGCTTCTTCCATCATGGGTTCGATCAACATCATCGTCACCATTTTGAACATGCGCGCGCCTGGCATGACCCTGATGAAGATGCCTATGTTTGTGTGGACTTGGCTGATCACTGCTTATTTGTTGATTGCCGTCATGCCTGTGTTGGCTGGCGCCATCACCATGACCCTCACCGACCGCCATTTCGGCACCACTTTCTTTAACCCTGCTGCTGGCGGCGACCCCGTCATGTTCCAGCATATTTTCTGGTTCTTTGGCCACCCCGAGGTTTACATCATGATCTTGCCGGCCTTCGGTATCGTGAGCCAGATCATTCCCGCTTTTTCCCGCAAGAAATTGTTTGGTTACGCCTCTATGGTGTACGCCACATCGTCCATCGCGATTTTGTCGTTCATCGTATGGGCTCACCACATGTACACCACTGGCATGCCGGTCACTGGCCAGTTGTTCTTCATGTACGCCACCATGTTGATCTCCATTCCTACGGGCGTGAAGGTGTTCAACTGGATCGCCACCATGTGGCGCGGCTCCATGACCTTTGAAACCCCCATGTTGTTTGCTGTGGGCTTCATCTTTGTGTTCACCATGGGTGGCTTTACCGGTCTGATTTTGGCTATGGCTCCCATCGACTTGCAGCTGCAAGACGGTTATTACGTGGTGGCGCACTTCCACTATGTGTTGGTGGCGGGTTCTTTGTTCACCATGTTCGCCGGCTACTACTACTGGTCGCCCAAATGGACCGGTGTCATGTACAACGAAACCCGCGGCAAGATTCACTTTTGGTGGACCCTGATTTCCTTCAATGTGACCTTCTTCCCCATGCACTTTTTGGGCTTGGCTGGCATGCCACGCCGTTATGCCGACTACCCCATGCAATTCGCTGACTTCAACGCATTGGCTTCGGTGGGTGCGTTTGCCTTCGGTATCGCTCAGGTGTATTTCTTCTTCTTTGTGGTGTTGCCAACCATGCGCGGCAAGGGCGAGCCAGCTCCTCAGCGTCCTTGGGAAGCTGCTGAAGGCTTGGAGTGGGAAGTTCCTTCTCCTGCGCCTTTCCACACCTTTGAGACACCACCCAAGCTCAACCGCGACGCTACCCGTATCGTGGCCTGATCTTTAAAGCAAAAGCCTTATTCATGACGCCTGTTCAGAAAAAAAACAACCTCCGCCTGGGCCTGATATTGGTCTCGGTGGCGGCTGTGTTTTTCATCGGCATTTTTGCCAAGATCACTTTGTTGAATCCGGTTTAAGCCAAACTTATGGGTCTGCGCCACGCCAACTTGCTGATGCTGCGAAAACTCGCGGTGGTGGCCTTAGCTATGTTTGGTTTTGGCTATGCGCTGGTGCCTATCTATTTGGCCATTTGTGAGATGACGGGCATCAATATTTTGGCCCTGGGTGAAAAAGAGCTGCCCGGTTCGGGCAATGCCCGCTTGGCAGAGCCTCAAAACAGCCAAGTCGACACCAGTCGCCTCATCACTGTAGAGTTTGATGCCAATGCGCGCGGCCCTTGGCATTTCAAGCCCATGCAAAACAGCCTTAAGGTTCATCCAGGCGAAATGGCCACGGTCATGTATGAGTTTCAAAATGTGCAAGACCGCTCCATGTCCGCTCAGGCCATTCCCAGCTATGCGCCCAAACAAGCTGGCGCGCATTTCAATAAGCTTGAATGTTTTTGCTTTAACCAATACACCTTGGCGCCAGGCGAGAAAAAGATGTGGCCTGTGGCTTTTGTCATCGATAAAAAATTGTCCAAAGACGTGACCACCATCACGCTTTCCTATACCTTCTTTGAAGTGGGCAGTGGCATACCTCCCGCGCCCAGTGCGGCTGTGAAGTTGCCCATCACCAAGGTGGGAACATGAGTGTGGATACGCCCACCGTTGACAAGCCCGTGGTGGTCAAGCGCCCATTTTTGCGCTCCATCGTGGCTGTGTTGTGGTCGTTTATTGGTATTCGAAAAAACAGTGAGTTTCAGGAAGACCTGGCGCACATCACCCCTTTGCATGTCTTGGGTGTGGGTTTGGTGGCAGGTTTGTTGTTTGTGATCGGATTGATTGTTGTGGTCAATCTGGTGGTTGCGAAATAAAAGGAGTCGAGATGAGCAGCACGTCCCATGGCACTACGCCGCATTACTATGTCCCAGAACCTTCGCCCTTTCCGGCCTTGGCTTCTTTAGGATTGTTTTTTGTCATCCTGGGTGCCAGCCAATGGATCAATGACATCAATTGGGGCAAGTATTCATTGATGCTTGGCATGGTGATTTGGCTGGGCGTGTTGTTCAAATGGTTCAGCGCCTCTGTCACTGAGAGCGAGTCTGGTCTGTACGGCCGCAAGATCGATCTCTCTTTTCGCTGGAGCATGAGCTGGTTCATCTTCTCTGAGGTGATGTTCTTTGGCGCTTTCTTCTCTGCCCTCTGGTGGGCACGTGTGCACTCTGTGCCTATGTTGGCAGACCCTGAAAATGCTTTACTTTGGCCTGGCTTTAAAGCGGTTTGGCCTAGCATGGCAGCGGGTACTACCGCATCGCCTGCAGGCATCATCGAGCCCTTCCAAACAATGACGCCGTTTTGGTTGCCCACCATCAACACCGCTTTGTTGCTGACCTCTGGCGTGACGCTGACCATTGCCCACCATGCTTTGATTGCTAACCAGCGCGCCAAAACCATTGCCTTTATGTGGCTGACCGTTGCTTTGGGTATCCTGTTCTTGGGCGTGCAAGGGTATGAGTATTTCCATGCCTATCAAGATTTAAACCTCAAACTCACCTCCGGCATGTATGGCTCTACTTTCTACATGCTCACTGGCTTTCATGGTTTCCATGTGTTTGTTGGCATGTTGATGCTGCTGTTCATCACCTTGCGCTTGCAAAAAGGCCATTTCACCTCTGACAAACATTTTGGCTTCGAGGGTGCCGCTTGGTACTGGCACTTTGTGGATGTGGTGTGGCTGGGTTTGTACGTCTTGGTGTACTGGCTCTGATTGACTCAGTTCAAAACAAGGGCCGCTTTTGCGGCCCTTTTGTTTCAAGGTTTAAATGGGTCTTAAAGGAATACCGCTGGGCTGAATCCAACCCATTTTCCAAGACACCAATATGCTGATGAACAACACCACAGATATCCCGATTCGAAAAGCCAAGGCCTTGGCCATGGGGGAGGCCTTGGGCGCATCTTCGTTGTCTGGTTTGTCACGAACCATGAAAAACAAGGCGGCGGCGAGGCTGGCCAAAATGCCTAAAAAGGCCAGAGCAATGAATAGAGTCATGCGGGTGATTATCCTTTGACTTCGATGAGCCCCACCCATGCGCCGTCTTTGCGAAGCCGCTTGTGGTGGGCTGCGCTGGCAGCAGTCTGTGTGGCCTTGACCCTGCGTTTAGGTTTTTGGCAACTTTCACGCGCAGAGCAAAAAATTCAGCTGCAGCAAGTTATTGATCAACAAGCGCAATTGCCCCCACTGGGTTTGACGCAGCTCATGCAAGACCCTTCTGCTTGGGCGCAAATACACAGGCGGGTGCAATTGCAAGGCGAGTGGCTCAACGATAGAACTGTTTTTTTAGATAACCGCGCTCACCGTGGGCGCGTGGGTTTTTGGGTGATGACGCCCTTGCGGCTGCAAGCAGGGCAGGTGGTGTGGGTGCAGCGTGGTTGGGTTGAGCGTGATGCCTTGGATCCACGCAAACTGCCCTCTTTGCCAACGCCCACCAACAACCAAATCTTTGAGGCACGCATAGCGCCGCCTTTGTCGCAAATTTTCGAGTTAGGCCGATCTGCTGCAAGTCTTGACGAGAAACTTCCCCAAATCAGGGCTAATTTAGACCTCGCCCAAATGCAAGCGCTGGTGCAAGACAATGTGCGGGCGCTGGTGGTGCAAACTGGGGCCGATAGCGACAGCTTGCGTCGTGATTGGTTTGAGGTTGGCGTCACCGCAGACAAAAACCATGGTTACGCGTTTCAATGGTTTGCCCTCAGTGCGC
>CANLWQ010000179.1 GCA_947494405.1 Comamonadaceae bacterium
AAATCGTGGGCAAAGCGGTTCATGCGGGTGACCACGGCTTTGTTGCCACGCACCAAAGCGTTGTAACCCAGCACCGCAGGGATGGCCACCGCCAAACCCAGCGCGGTCATGATGAGGGCTTCACCAATCGGGCCTGCCACTTTGTCGATGGTGGCTTGGCCGGCCATGCCGATTTGCATGAGCGCATGGTAAATGCCCCAAACCGTGCCAAACAAACCGACAAATGGTGCGGTCGATCCCACCGACGCCAAAATCGCCATGCCCGATTGCAACTCGGCAGTGGCGTCGTCAATGGTGTTTTGCAAACTGCGGGTCACCCAATCGCTGGGGTCGAGTTGTTTGAGCAACTCAGGCTGGGTGCTGGGGCTTGTCAAATGCGCCAGCGCCTCTTGGCCACGCATGGCCATGGCTCTGAAGGGGTTGTTGATTTCATCGCCCAAAACTTGCGCGCCACTGTGTACGTGGGGACTGCGCCAAAACGCTTCGATACGCCCTGCTTGCTTTTGGACGCTTAAGAAATGAAGCGACTTCACGATGATGACCACCCAAGACGCCAGTGACATGGCCAGCAGCAAAATCGCCACAAAACGGGTGACAGCGTCGCCCTCGGTCCATAAATTGATGAGTCCAAATTCGTTGTTCATAACTGCTCTTTATTCCAAAGTGAATTGAATCGGTACTTGGTACCACATGGCTTCTGCCACACCACCTCTCTTGCCTGGCACATAGCGCCAGCGCATGGCCGCATCCATCGCTGATTTGTCTAAACGCTCGAAACCACTGGTGGTGAGAAGCTCTACCTTTTGCGCACGACCATCTTCGCCAATCAACACCTTCACCACCACCCTGCCCTGTTCGCCTAAGCGCTTGCTCATGCGCGGGTAATCAGGCGGTGGATTGTGCAGGTAATCGGCTTTGGAGGAAGGCAACTCCACTTTCGCAGGAGGTGGCGGCGCGGGGGGTGCAGGTGGCGCGGGGGGAGGCGGCGGCGCGGGTGCTGCTGCAGGCACTGCGGGTGCGGTGGGTGCTGCTGTAGGCGCACTCAGCACCGCAGGAGGTTCAGGGCTTGCCACAGGAAGTGCCGGTGTTAACACCGGCTGGACTGTTTTAGGCGGCGGCGTGAGCGGCACGGGCTTGGGCGGCTCGACGGGTTTAGGTGGTTCTGGCGGTTTGGGAGGGGGTGGAGGCAGAGGTGGCGGCTCTGCTTGGCTGATGGCCATGACCGGCACCACAACTTCCACCACCCTTTGCAACAAACCCGTGTGTAAAGCCCATAGCGCCGCCACGTGAAACAACACGACACTGGCGACGATGACGGGGGTGCGGGACTTCATGGGTTAGCGATTCAACCAAGGCTGGGATTCTCTCACTGCGCCTGGGAACCAGATAGCCTGTGGGCTTTCCCTCGTGCCAACCAGGCCATGCGCAGACCCACGCAGCCAAACATCAGCAAGATGGCTAAAACAATGCCCGACACCACCCCGTTGTGGACTTGTCGGCCCCAAACGCTTAAAAAATTCCATTTATGCAGATAACTGAAGCTCCAACGCTCGGCTTTGTCAGCATCCGGGCTGATGTCGGCCAACACGCCCGTGGCGGTATCGACAAACACACTGGCGTTCACCGGCGCGCCATAGTTTAGGCGCCACACAGGCACACGCTTGTTGCGAAAGTCATATTCAGGTCCAAAACGGGTGACCTGCTCGACGGACACGATGGCCTCACGTGACACACCGGTGAATCGCTCACCAAGTTGCAAAGCCAACTCGCGGTCGCCTTGTGGCCACACTTCGCCGGTGCGGGCCAGCAGGTAAATCGGCTCACCCAGGGAACTCTTGCCATCAAACCGCGCCTTGCGAATGTCTTCGGGGCTGGTGGGTGTTTTGTCTTGTGGCTTGGCCACACTCAAGCGGTACATCCATTCTGGGCTGTCAAGGCTGCGCACCAGGCTCAGGCCCTGCACATTCAGATTCTCGGTGATTTGGCTCCATTGGGAATGCAAGGCAAAGTCCATCTGGTCAATCTTCATGGATGCCGACAAGCGCAAATTAGATGCCGGCTTAGAGCCCGCGTTTTGTAGCAAATGCAACAAACCACTGATGACCAACAGCAGCAAGGGCAGGCTCAGCAGATAGGCTGCACCTCGGTGCCAATGTTTCACCCCTGGCGCTGGTGTTTTGCGGCGTACCCCTATCAACAAGCCCAAGCCTGCCAAGGCGGTCGCCAACAGTGCGGTCATCAGCAACCCCAGCAGCATGACACGCACGGTTTCGCTGATGGCACCCAACCAAGCGCCACTGTGGACTTGCCTGAACACGGTTTGCAATTGGTGCTTGAGCCGGTTGTTCACGCCAGCAACGACACTGGTCTCGGTGTAGATGAACACCACCAGATCATCGTCACGTTCAAAGGCCACTCGGTACACCGGCAGCAAGCGATTGACCGCAGGATACTCGTCGGTGAAGTCGCTGATCTTGCGCACTTCACGCACTGGGGCCTCGGGCAAACCCATGAAATGACGCGCCAAGAAAAGCGCCTGCACGTGGTCGTGGTTTTTCAACTCCAGGCCATCGTTCAGGCGGAAATAGCGACGCGCCTGCCCCGCGTCTTGCGTGACTTGCAACAAGTTCTCATCTTCACCCACCACGATGCGCACCATGCTCACCTCATCGATCTGCGCTTGCCGCAGTGTGTCAGCGATGGGCTTCATGCCCTGCAGTTGCAATGGCCGCTGCGGTGCTTGAAACACCTGCTGCTGTGGCCCAAACAGACTCAGGTAGGTGTGGATCAAGCCCGAGGCGCACCACAGCACCAGCACCACGCCCGCCACCCAAGCCAAAGCACGGTGCAGTCGCATAGCCTTGGCTTGCCAACGAACAGGTCGCAACGTCATGGGGGGGGGCGTGTTCATTTCATGCTCCAGGTCAGGCCCACCATAAAGCTGCGGGGTGCGCCTGGCGAGTAGGTGTTTTGGGTATTGGGTGTGAACGCACCGCTCTTGTATGAACTGGATGCGCTGTCGGCATACCGCCGGTCCTCTAAGTTACGGACCTGGCCCCATACCTCCAAACTGCTGAACAACTGGTGGGTGGCGTTAAGGTTCAACAAGGTATGGCCTTCATAGCTCACGGTATTGAGGTTATTCATCCAATATTGACTTTGGCGAACCATGCCCAGCGACAAACGGGTCACCGGTGTGGGCCTCCAACCGATTTGCCCGTTCAAGGTGTGGTTAGGTGCTTGGGGCATGGTTTTGCCTGAATAGTCTTCGGTTGCGCCCAACTTGTAGGTCACAAAGCTGTGCTTGGCCACAGTTGCGCTGAGGTACCAGTCCCACGCAATGTGCTGCTGGCTGAGAGCTAATTCCAGACCTTGACTTCGGGTTTTACCTGCGTTGCGGTTTTCACTGTTACCGGGCGAGATTGTGTAGGACACGATGGTGTTGTCACCCGTCAATTGATAGACCGCCGAATCCAAGCGAATGCCATTGGCAAACAAGGTGCGCCACCCGATTTCGGTGTTTTCGTACGTCGCCGGCGTGAGTTCCGGAATGGCGCTTTTGCCATACAACTGACTGACCTCAGGCGGCGTGAAGCCGCGACTGAGGTTTGCGTACACACTGCTGACGGCATTCACCGCATAAGTGGCGCCCAACTTAGGACTGAACTTGGCAAAGCTGCGCACCTCATTGGCGGCACCGAAGTCGGCGCCGGGTGTCAAGCTGTTTTGAAAGTCATATGCAATGCTGTCATAGCGCCCACCGGCCACCAAACGCCAATCTGCGCTTGGCGAAAACTCCCATTGAGCAAACATTGCATCGTTGGCAATACCTACGCCGTAATTTCTCACCCCCCTAGGGTTGGCCGTGTTGTTGAGCAGAAAAGAGACATAGCGGCCTTGCGCATCTTTTCTGACCAACAAATTGTCAGACACATAGTCGTTTTGGCTGCGGTCAATATATATGCCTGTCACCAAGCGGGCGTTCAACCATTCCAGTTCTTGGACATGCTTGATGTCAACACCGACCGATTCCACGTGGTTGTTGTTGATGGTGCCGTTGATCACTCCTACCGCAGGACAGGTGGTGCCCGAGACAGCTGTGCAGCTTGAAATGGTGTAACTCGGCGTCTGCCCATGGTCGTTGTTGCGCGCAAAGGCTGTGACCGTCGTCACGCCCTTGGCTGTGGTTTCGCCTTCCCAAGCCAAGTTGGCGCGGGTGGTTTTGTCTTTGCGCCAGGTAAATGTGTTGATGCTTTTGCCTGGGTTGTTGCGGTAGTCGTTTTCAAACAAACTGCCCGTCATGTCGGCGTCAAGATTGGTATAAACCAAGGTGGCTTTCAGCCAAGAAGACAGGCCTAAGTTGTAGTCCCCGCGCAGGGTAAGAGAGTCTTTTTTGCCGCCGCTGTACTGCTGCCAATTGTCATGTTCGCGGTACGAGCTGTAATGCGACAAGCGCAAGCCCATATCGCCCCAGGTGTTGCTCGCGCCCGTATCCCATCGTGAATAGCCTTGAATGGCGTCGCCTCTGA
>CANLWQ010000180.1 GCA_947494405.1 Comamonadaceae bacterium
GGTTTGCAACAGGCCACTGACATTGCTGCGCAAAGCGGTGGGGTTGCGGTATTGGCCCAGGGGCGCAAACGCGGCGGTTTCAAACACCACCGCTTGTATGGCAGAGGCGATTTTTTTCTGTTCGGGGCCTTCATGGGCGCGGGCAAATTTGGCTTTCAAGTCCTCGATGCGCGGCTCGTCTTGCCAGCCAAACCAACCCGTAGCCCCTTTGGCATTCAGCATGGCGCTGCTCAAAGGGCTGCCAATGTCTTGCGCGGTCCAAGTGGTGAAAAACATATTCCAGCCGCCTTGGGTGGGTGGCTCTTTTTTGGCACGCCGTGCCACCAAGGAAGCCCAGTCCATTTGCTGCAAATCCACCTTGAAACCCGCAGCCTCCAATTGCTGCTTGGCCACCAGAGGCAATTTGGTGATGGCCGCCAAGTCGGTGGGGCGCATCATGACGATGGGCGTGCCGTCGTAGCCGGCTTCCTTCAACAACTCACGCGCGTTGGCGGCATTAGCCACCCCTGTGAAATAGCTGGTGCTCTCATCTGCCAAGGGCGAACCGCAGGGGTAAATGCTTTTGCAAGGCCGCACCAAGTCAGGAATACCAACCTGGGTATTGATGAAGGCCTGCTGGCCCACAGCAAGCATGGCAGCTTGGCGAATTTTCACGTTGTTAAAGGGCGCATGCAGGTGGTTGAAACGCATCACAAACTGGTAGCCCGCCGGTGAGAAATCATCCACCTTGACGCCAGCGGTTTTTTTCAACGACTCGTATTGCTCGAAACTGGGTTGCTCCACCATGTCCACTTCGCCGGCTTGCAGGGCGTTGAACTGGGTTTGCGGGTCGCGAATGATGACCCATTCCACACGCTCAAAATTGACCGGGCGACCCCCTGCCAAACCGCTGGGCGCTTCTTTGCGCGACACATATTTGGGGTTGCGCACATACACCGCCACCGAGCCAGGCTTGAACTCATCGGCCTTGAACATGAAAGGGCCTGAACCTATGTGCTCTTTGATTTGCTCGGTACCGGGCGTGGCCGCAATGCGCGCGGGCATGATGAAAGGCACGTTGCTCGATGCTTTGCCCAATGCGTCTAGCACGATGGCGCAAGGCTCTTTCATGATGAGGCGAAAGGTATTGGCGTCAGGGGTCTCTATTTTCTCGATGAAGCCAAACAATATGCCGCCCATGGCGTCGCGGCTCGCCCAGCGCTTGAGCGACGCTGCCACGTCTTCGCTGGTCACGGGCTTGCCGTCATGAAACTCTAGACCGGCGCGCAGCTTGAAAGTCCAGGTCTTGCCGTCTTTGGCGGTGGTGAAACTTTGCACCATTTGCGGCTGAATATTGCCCTTGGCGTCCTCAGAGAACAAGGTGTCGTAAATCATGTAAGCATGGTTACGGGTGACGTAGGCAGTGGTCCAAATGGGGTCGAGTACCGCCAAATTCGCATGTGGCACAAAGCGAAACACTTTGTTGGCGGGCAAAGTGTTTTGTGCGCCTGCTGTGGCGCCCAGCATGCCCAGCAACCCACCCACCAGCAGTGCTTTCAAAAAACCACGCCGCATATCCATCCCCTTGTTGGCCCAAGCTACATTTCAAGCTCAATATAAGCGATTCTCTTTTGAACGGGCTCACGCATGGTTGTCACCGAACTCAGCGCCAATGAACTCTCTCAAGCCATTCATGGCAAGCAGGTGTCTTGCCGTGAAGTGATGCAAGCCTATTTGCTGCGCATTGAAAACCTGAACCCGCGGTTTAACGCCTTGGTCAGCTTGCAAGACCCGGCCCCACTTTTGGCACAAGCCCATGCCTGCGACACCGATCTGGCCCATGGCCATTCACGCGGCTGGCTGCATGGTTTTCCCATAGCCTTGAAGGATTTGGTGGATGTGGCGGGCATTCCCACCACCTGCGGCTCGCCCCTGCTGCGCGACAACATCCCCGCCATTGACGCCTTGCTGACGCAACGTTTGCGGAGTGCAGGCGGCATTGTGATTGGCAAGACCAACACCCCCGAGTGGGGTTTGGGCTCGCACACTTTCAACGAAGTGTTTGGCACCACCCGCAATGCCTATAACCCCGCGTTCAGCGCCGGCGGCAGCAGTGGTGGCGCGGTTGTGGCTTTGGCGCAGCGCTTGCTGCCCATCGCGGATGGCTCGGACTTCATGGGCAGTTTGCGCAACCCTGCGGCTTGGAACAATCTGTTTGGCCTGCGCCCCTCGCAAGGGCGGGTGCCTGCCTATCCCGCTGGCGATGTGTGGGTGAGTCAACTCAGCACCGACGGCCCCATGGCCAGAAACATGCGCGACTTATCGCATTTGCTGGAAGTGATGGCCGGTTTTGATGCACGCGCCCCGTTGTCGCTGGCCAGCCTGCCGCCGGGGTTTGCCACCTCGTTGCAGCCCAAGGCCAGGGGTTTGCGCATAGGCTGGCTGGGCGATTTGAATGGCTATTTACCCATGCAAGCCGGTGTGTTGCAGGCTTGCGAAAACGGGCTTCGCCGTTTGGAGGGCTTGGGATGTATGGTGGAACCGGTGAGCTTGGGCTATTCCCCCGAGTCTGCTTGGCAAACCTGGCTGGCGTGGCGACGCGTGCTGACCGCTTCGCGCATCGCACCCATGGTGGCCAGGGGTCGCTCATTTGTGAAGCCCGAAGCGCTGTGGGAGTTTGACCAAGCCGCTGGCATGAGCGCCAGCGATTTTTTAACCGCCAGTAACCAGCGCACCGCGTTTTACCAACATATGCTGGGGCTGATGCGTCGCTTTGATGTGCTGGTGCTGCCCAGCTGCCAAGTCTGGCCTTTTGATGCGGCGCTGCGTTGGCCAGCTGCTATTGAGACGGCCAAGGGGTCGGTTCAAATGGATACCTACCACCGCTGGATGGAGGTGGTGCTCTACGCCAGCTTGGCGGGCTTGCCAGCCTTGAATGTGCCGGTAGGCTTTAACAGTCAAGGCCTGCCCATGGGCATGCAACTGATAGGTCAACCCCAAGGCGAGCTGGCTTTACTGTCGCTTGGCTTGGCTTACGAAGAGGTGGTGGGGGATTGGTTGGCAATACAACCTGCCTCGGTGCAGACGTTATGATTGACGTTACGTCAATCTACAGGCGTCAGTTACTCGCCAGCAAGCCTTGATTTTCTTTTATTTTTTCCGGTTCACCCCGATCACGTCATGACCGATTTGTCCGCTGAATTCCAAGCCCTGGCCAACTACCGCCCCAAACACAAAGTGCGCTTTGTCACTGCGGCCAGTTTGTTTGACGGTCACGACGCTGCCATCAACATCATGCGCCGCATCTTGCAAGGCATGGGCGCTGAAGTTATTCATCTGGGCCACAACCGCTCGGTCGACGAGGTGGTGACCGCCGCGCTCCAAGAAGATGTGCAAGGCATTGCCATCAGCTCTTACCAAGGCGGCCATGTGGAGTACTTCAAATACATGATTGATTTGCTGCGCGAACGTGGCGGCGCGCACATTCAGGTGTTTGGCGGCGGTGGCGGCGTCATCGTGGCGTCTGAAATCAATGAGCTGCATGCTTACGGCGTGACCCGTATTTACAGCCCTCAAGACGGCCAGCGCATGGGGCTGCAAGGCATGATTGGCGAGATGATCATGCGCTGCGACCAAGACTTGAACGTCTACGCACCCAGCGCATTGAGCGCCATCCAAGGCCACACAGAAGCCCATTGGCGCGCATTGGCGCAACTCATCACCGCTTTAGAAAATGGGCAGGCCAACGCCGGCTTGGTTGATCAACTGCGTACCCAAGCCGCGGGTTTGCAAGTGCCGGTGGTGGGCATCACCGGCACCGGTGGTGCTGGCAAATCCTCGCTCACCGACGAACTGATTCGCCGCATACGCCTAGACCAAGACGACAGCTTGCGTATCGCGGTCATCTCTATAGACCCCTCAAGGCGCAAAAGCGGCGGCGCGCTTTTGGGCGACCGCATCCGCATGAACGCCACCTCGCCTTGGAATAAATTGGGGTCAGACCCCGATTTGTCAAACCAACGGGTGTTCATGCGCAGCTTGGCCACGCGTGAATTCGGCAGCGAAATCAGCGCCGCCTTGCCCGACGTGATCGCGGCGTGCAAAGTGGCAGGCTTTGATGTGGTGATCGTAGAAACCTCCGGCATTGGCCAAGGCGACGCGGCCATCGTGCCGCATGTGGATGTGCCTATGTATGTGATGACGCCCGAGTTTGGCGCCGCCAGCCAGTTGGAAAAAATCGACATGCTGGACTTTGCCGAGTTTGTCGCCATCAACAAGTTTGACCGCAAAGGCGCGGCCGACGCACTGCGCGATGTGGCCAAGCAGGTGCAGCGCAACAAAGAAGCTTGGACCACGCCCACCGATCAAATGCCGGTGTTTGGCACCATGGCAGCCCACTTCAACGACGACGGCGTGACCGCGCTTTACCAAGCCATGAAGCTGCGTTTGCAAGCGCTGGGCTTAAAGCTCA
>CANLWQ010000181.1 GCA_947494405.1 Comamonadaceae bacterium
TCAAATTTGCAAGGATATGCCATGAAAAAAGTCTTACTCACCGTATTTACCCTTGTGTCGCTCGTAGCCTGCGGCGGCGGTGGCGGCGGCGGTGATGTGGCATCTACAACCACCAGCACGGTGGGCGTTTCAGGTGTGGCCAGCAAAGGCTTGCTTGGTAACGCCACGGTCAATGTTTATGCCGTTACTGGAGGCGTCAAAGGCGCATTACTCGGAACCACCACAACCAATGCCACGACTGGCGAATACTCGTTAACTGGCTTGACCGCCAACACCAACCCCATCATTGTGGAAGTTGTCACCACAGCAAACACCACGTTTTGTGATGAAACCAAACCCTTAAAAACCGACGGTAAATTTGATTGCGATGCAAAAACAGGTGCTGGCACTGTCATCCGCTCCACCTTGCCAGACTTGAGTAAAACCTCCATCACACACGTCACACCCTTTAGTGAAATGGCGGTTGCCGCTGCAGCCAGTACAGGAAGTTTGACGCCAGCATCGCTGGCCGTTGGCCAAGCGGCAGTGCAAGAAAGTTTGGGTTTTAATCCCATGACGGTCAAGCCGGTCAATGCCGGCGAAAGCATGGATGCCAATCAAACAAAAATGATGACATTGTTGTCTGCCGTGATGTTGGACGCCAAACTCAATACATGTACAGGCGACACCTCAGGCATGAAGTGCATGATTGACCGGCTGAATGAAGGCGCAAAACTGACCTTGAACGCTGGTACTTACACTGCACCAAGTATCGCGGCAGCTGTTAACACCCCCAAAGATAACTTCAAAAAATGGGCAGACCCAACCAACACTGGAAATTTAACCAAAGCTGATGGAACAACACTTGTTACAGCTTCAGCAGCTAGAACTTCCGTAGCTCCTCAAACCAACGCATTCATGACAGCCGCGACTACCCAAGCTGCAACTATCACGGCTGCCACACCTGCTGCAGTAGACCCAGCCAAGGCAACAACAGCCCAAGGTTTAGAAAATTTCATCACGGTCATGCGTGACGGCGTCAATTCAGCCAAAGACACATTGGACACGCGACTCAAAGCTGCGGAGCTGCGCACAGACGCTTTGATTAGCAAAGGTACATCGCAAAGTTTTGATTTGATAGACCTTGTTGCTAAAAACTGTGATGTAACCTCAAGCGGGCTGACTTGTTCTAACGTCACAACAGGTGCCTACGCCAAGCGTATCAACTACGTCAAAGTCAATGACCAAAAATATTGCTACTACAGTACCCTGGTAGAAAACGGCGTCAATTACACCGTCAGCGGCAACTTTGAAGCGACGCGGAATGAATCAACCGGTGCTGCAAGCGGAACCCTGAGTGGCACCACCACCACCTACTTCTCAGGTAACCCCTGTTCGTCAACCAACGCCAACACCAAAATGTCTGAATTGAGCATGGTGTTGTCTGGCACAGGATTGAAAGATGGATCTACATTGGGTAATGTCACCATCAACACATTGACATTCAAAGCCTATGACCAAGCTGCCAATTCAAACAAATGGGCGCAGATGGCACTGTCTGGCATCAGCATGTCGGCAACCGTTGGTGCCGCCCCCAATAAATTGGCCACAGTAACCTTGACCGCGCCATTGGCCATCACAAGCTCTGATGGCGACAAAGTGTCTGGAACCATTTCAGCCAATATCCAAGACCTTTGTAAAGATGGTGCTTCACCTTGTACCAAGAGTTCGCACGCCACCACAATAGACGTGTCTTTCAGTGGAATCCTGAAAGAAGGTGCAATTGCTTCTTTCAATATGGTTTTGACGCAATCGGTTGTTGGCTTTGGTCAAAACGGCTACAAGCCTTGGGTCTCAAACTCCGCTAGCAATCCCATCAATGGAACAGCGACCTTGACCATGACATTTACAGACAGTGTCACCATTGCGCTGACTGAAACCTTTACCGGCTGGAACAGCTCCAATTTAGGCGTCAACTTCACTTCCAATGGAAACACCCTTTATTTAACAGCCAAAGGGAAAAATAAAACTGTTGGTACGAATGCGCAAGTGCTTGATGGTGATATCACTGTGACCAGTTCAGGCGTATACAACGCGAAGATGCGCGAAGGCTCAGACAAACAAGCCGTCGGTGAAGTTTTCCAAGGTACCGAACAAATTGGTAACCTTGTTTCCGGTGTTTTATACATAAGAAAAGCTGACGGTTCAAACGGACGAATCATTTCACTCAAGTAAGATTTGTTCATGCCTCTCTTAACAAATGGCCGCTATGCGGCCATTTTTTTTCTGTGTATCGTCGTCCCCTCATTCGCAGGGGCGCAAACGATTTCATACAAGCTCGATTCCGGCACAGGCCAAGGCTTGCTTACCAAAGACTATTGGGCGCGCCAAAGCATGACAACCGAAGCCAAAGCCATGACGGGCTATGCCGACAGCCAAGTCAAAGCGAAAGCACAGGTATTTGGAACAGATGTGTTCGTGGAAAAACGCCAGCAATCGGTGTTGCACGCCACGCAAAACGTCATGGCGTTGGCCGCTAACAATGAATTGAACTTAGGGCAATTGAGCAATGGCGCCTACCCATTGGCGGCGGAGATGCGTAAATTTGAGTACACCGCAGTCGGCGTCACTTGGGGCAACTTGCAGTCTTCATCCGACTTGCAATGGTCTTGGTCGCCCAAGGTGGTCAGAATAAACCAGTTCAAACTCAACCAAGGGGATGGACAAATCAAACTTGCCAGTAACACCGCGCAGTTGCAGGCCAATATATACAGTCAAGGCCAGCAATCATTTGCATTCGACCCTTTTGCCAAGCAGTTCGATATGGGTTATGGCTACAGCAATGATGCAAGTTTGAGTTACAAAAAAGATGATTGGTCAGTGCATTGGACCGGAATGAATATCTTTTCATCCGTGGAAGTGAACGGCTTGTTTTTTATTCAGAAAAACTACCAAGTTAATCAAGCCAACGGAAAAATCACGTCTTCCGATATTCCATCGCTGACCGGCAGCTATGGGCAAGTCAAGCAAAAATTGAAGTTGCCAGTCATCAACGACATCAAGCTCAGTCATGCAAGACCCCAATCCGCTTGGCGACAAGAGCTTGGGGCCGTCGTTATCTTGGACAACCTGATACCTTGGGCTTCAGCTTCCTACCAATGGCGAGACTACTTGGTGCAGACCAAAACCTTCAATTTACAAAACCTCAGGCTCACCGTTGCTAAACAAAACTTTGTGTTGCCCAGGTTGTCGCTTGAAGTGATGATGGAAACAGCCTTTCAAGCCAAGCCGCAAGCCGGCGTGACCTCTTTGGTGTACCAGTTTTAAGCTCAAGCGCCCGCCACAAAACTCCCGCTCTTGCCACCATGCTTCTCCATCAACTTCACACCGTTGATGGTCATGCCACGGTCTACCGCTTTGCACATGTCGTAAATGGTGAGCAGGGCGACTTGCACCGCGGTTAAGGCTTCCATCTCCACGCCGGTTTGACCGTGGGTCTCTACCGTGGCGGAGCAGCTCACGCGTGGCGGGTTTTGCAGCAGCTCAAAATCGAGGGCCACGCGGGTGAGTGCCAACGGGTGACACAGCGGAATGAGGTCACTGGTTTTCTTGGCCGCTTGTATGCCGGCAATGCGGGCAATGCCAATCACATCGCCTTTTTTGGCGTTGCCGCTTTCTATCAACGCCAGTGTGGCCGGCAGCATATGAATATCGCCAATGGCCACTGCGATGCGGTGGGTGGTGGTTTTGGGGCCCACATCGACCATATGGGCTTGGCCTTGGGCGTCAAAGTGTGTCAAAGACATGGTTTTTCTATAGGGGTAACATCAATCTCCCATCATACGATCCCGCGCCCCCAGACCATGACATCTTTGACCCGTTTGCGACCTTTGGCGCTCAGCCTGGCCTTGGCGCTAGGGTTTGTGTCGCCACTGGGCCTGCAAGCGCAAAGCAGCGCGGGGCGGCTGCCCAATATTGGCGACGGCAACGGCATGAGCGTGCAGCAAGAGCGTCGCTTGGGCGAGTCCATCATGCGCCAGTTGGTGACTGACGCCGATTACATGGACGACCCGGTGTTGATGGACTATTTGCAAACCATTTGGCAGCCGTTGCGCGAATCGGCCATGCAACTGGGCAATTTGCAAACCGAGCAAGAAGAAACGTTTGCCTGGGATGTGTTCTTAATTCGCGACAAATCGGTGAATGCTTTTGCTTTGCCCGGCGGCTTCATGGGCGTGCATTTGGGGCTGATTGCGGTGGTGTCCAGTCGCGACGAACTGGCATCGGTGATGGCGCACGAACTCAGCCATGTGACGCAGCGCCACATCGCACGCATGCAAGACCAGCAAGGACGCACCACGCCATTTTTAATCGCTGGCATGATCTTGGGCGTGCTCGCCGCCAGCCGCAGCCCCGACGCCGCCAATGCGTTGATCATGGGTGGCACCGCCGGCTCGGCGCAAGGCCA
>CANLWQ010000182.1 GCA_947494405.1 Comamonadaceae bacterium
CACTTTGTAAATGGTGTCCACGTCCCACATGGAGATCACGCCCCATTCAGCCACGTTGGAGAAGAGGGAGATTTTTTCGCGCTCTTCTTGCGGAATTTTGCGGTCAGCGCGGCACAGCAAGGCGTCGGCCTGGATGCCGATTTCGCGCAACTTTTGCGCTGTGTGCTGGGTGGGTTTGGTTTTCAACTCGCCCGCTGCGGCGATCCATGGCACATAGGTCAGGTGCACAAAAGCCGCATTGTTGGGGCCGAGCTTGAGGCTCATTTGGCGCACGGCTTCCAAAAAGGGCAGGTACTCGATGTCGCCCACGGTGCCGCCAATTTCAACAATCGCCACGTCCACCGCGTCCGGCGTGCCTATGCCCGCACCCCGGCGCACGTAATCTTGGATTTCGTTGGTGATGTGCGGAATGACCTGGACGGTTTTGCCCAAGTAGTCGCCCCGGCGCTCTTTTTCAAGCACGCTTTTGTAAATTTGGCCGGTGGTGAAGTTGTTGGTGCGGCGCATTCGCGTGGTGATGAAGCGCTCGTAATGGCCCAAGTCCAGATCGGTCTCGGCGCCATCATCGGTGACGAAAACTTCGCCATGCTGGAACGGGGACATGGTGCCCGGATCCACGTTGATGTAAGGATCGAGCTTGATCAAAGTGACTTTGAGGCCTCGCGACTCAAGAATCGCAGCTAAGGAGGCTGAGGCGATTCCCTTACCCAGGGAAGACACCACACCGCCGGTGACGAAGACAAATTTGGTCATGTCGCGAGGGGAGGGCCTAGTCTCCCTAGAGGTGGTAATGCCAAATTATAGGGGCTCTGCTACATTGCGCCCCATGAGTGATCTGTCGAACAAACATATCGTGCTGGGATTGAGCGGGGGAATTGCCTGCTACAAAGCCGCAGAGCTGTGCCGTGCTTTGGTCAAACAAGGCGCGACAGTGCAGGTGGTCATGACCGAGGCGGCCGCCCAATTTGTCACCCCTGTGACCATGCAAGCCTTGTCCAACCAAGCGGTTTATGTGTCGCAATGGGACCCACGCGAGCCCAACAACATGGCGCACATCAATCTCACGCGCCATGCCCACGCCATACTGGTGGCTCCTGCCAGCGCCGACTTCATGGCCAAGCTCTTGCATGGACGCGCCGATGATTTGCTCAGCTTGATGTGCTTGGCCAGGCCACTAGACACGGTGCCTTTGTTGCTCGCGCCAGCGATGAATAAGGAAATGTGGGCGCATCCTGCCACGCAACGCAATATGGCTCAGCTGCGCCAAGACGGCGCCATTGTCTTGGGCGTGGGCCAAGGCGATCAGGCGTGTGGCGAGGTGGGCGACGGGCGCATGCTTGAACCCGATGAATTGCTGTATGAATTAACAGCCCTGTTTCAGCCCAAGGTTTTGCACGGTAAAAAAATTCTCATCAGCGCCGGACCCACTTATGAGGCGATGGACCCGGTGCGGGGCATCACCAATTTGTCCAGCGGAAAAATGGGCTTTGCCTTGGCGCGGGCCGCCCATGAAGCCGGCGCGAATGTGCAACTGGTGGCCGGTCCCGTCAATCTGCCCACCCCTTACGGCGTGGCGCGTACCGATGTACGTTCGGCGCTGGAAATGCATACAGCGGTGATGGCTCAAGTTGAACGCGCAGACATTTTTATCGCTACTGCTGCAGTGGCCGATTGGCGTCCTGCTCAGGCCGCAGCTGAAAAAATCAAAAAAGGCAGTGAAGGATTGCCAAGCTTTGATTGGGTAGAAAACCCAGATATCTTGGCCGACGTGGCTGCCCACCCGCGCTCCCAAGCCGGGGATTTGTATTGCGTGGGCTTTGCCGCCGAAACCCAGTATTTACAAGCCCAAGCGCAAGCCAAACGCGAGCGCAAAGGTGTGCCATTGATGATTGGTAATTTAGGTCCGGCCACTTTTGGCCAGGATGACAATGCGTTGCTGGTCATCGATGCGCAAGGGGTGAAAGAATTACCTAGAGCTGCAAAGTTAATCTTGGCGCGACAGTTGGTCGCTGACATTGCCATGCGTATCAATACAAAAAACAAAGGGCAAACATGAAATTGGATGTGAAGGTCATGGACGAGCGCTTGCGCGAAATGCTGCCCAACTACGCCACCCCTGGCAGCGCAGGCTTGGATTTACGCGCATGCTTAGACCAGCCGCTGACACTGCAAGCCAATGCTTGGCAATTGCTGCCCACCGGCATGGCCATCCATCTGAAAGACCCCAACTACGCAGCGCTCATCTTGCCCAGATCCGGTTTAGGGCATAAACATGGCATTGTTTTGGGTAATTTGGTGGGTCTGATTGACAGCGATTACCAAGGCCAACTCATGGTCAGCGCATGGAATCGCAGCGATGTGGCTTTCACCATAGAACCCATGGAACGCATTGCGCAACTGGTCATCGTGCCCGTGGTTCAAGCCCAATTCAATTTAGTTGATGACTTTGATACTTCAACCGAAAGAGGCGCGGGTGGCTACGGCTCCACCGGCAAACGCTGAAATTTTCAGTGCAAGGTATCGTTGCCGGGCAAACTTGGTAAGGTAAAAAAACCTGAACCACAGGTGCCGTGGGTTTTCTCTTGTTGGGTGGGCGCTCGAACACCTTTGATGGTGAGAGAAATTCGCAAAGCCATGCCCGACAAAGGATGGTTGCCATCAATCACAACATGTTCTGGGTAAATATCTGTCACGGTGTAGATGACATCTTTAGGCACATCAGGGCTACAGGCCGGTGGTAAGGCATGTCCCTCTATGGTCATACCTTCTTCGAGTTCGGCAGGAAACAAGTGGCGAGGCTCTAAAAAAATCAACTCTTCGTTGAAGTCACCAAACGCTTCTTCGGGTTCCAAGTGCAAATCCAATTGATCGCCGACAAGGTGGTCTTGCAAAGCCAATTGGATTTTGTCGAGTAAATCATGGCCCCCAAGGTAAAACTCGACGGGGTCATCGAGTTCATCCAAAATTTGGCCTTGGGCATCTTTCAGCACCCAGGTCAGGGCAACTACGCAGTCTGGTGTTATGTTCATGGGGCGGAATTGTCGCAGTTTGGAGAAACGTTTTGAAAAAGCCATTGCCACACCCCTTATTGGGCACATTAAGCGCAGACACTTTTATGCGCCGCTATTGGCAAAAAAAACCATTGCTGATTCGCCAAGCCGTGGCGGGTATAGCGCCAATCTTGAGCCGGCAACAGTTGTTTGCTTTGGCTGAATCTGAAGATGTCGAGTCGCGTTTGGTCATTCAAGACAGCAAAAATGGTCACTGGCGCATGCGCACTGGACCGTTGGCAAGGCGCAGTTTGCCCAGTTTGAAAAAAAGCCATTGGTCTTTGTTGGTGCAAGGCGTCGATTTACACGACGATGGCGTTGCTGCTTTGCGCGATCAATTTCGGTTTATTCCAGATGCCAGGCTGGACGATGTGATGATCAGTTATGCCAGTGACCAAGGCGGCGTGGGACCACACTTTGACAGCTACGATGTGTTTTTGTTGCAAGTGCATGGCCAACGTCGCTGGCGCATCAGCCAACAAAAAGACCTCAGTTTGCGGGACGACACGCCTCTGAAAATCTTGCGTCATTTCAAGGCGGAAGAAACTTGGGTGCTGGAGCCGGGCGATATGCTTTATTTACCACCGCATTGCGCCCATGAAGGTGTGGCTGTGGGGGAATGCATGACTTATTCCATGGGGTTTAAGGCGCAAAGCCCTGAGGCCTTGGCGCAAGATTTGTTACCCCGAATGGCTGACTTGCAAACCTTTGAAGCATCCGCCCTGTACCGTGATCCGCACCAAGCAGCCACCCTGCATCCTGCGCGAATCCCTCAGCAGTTACAAGTTTTTGCGCACCAAGCGCTGAAAAAAATCTTGCTTAAAAAGCAGGCCAGCCAGCTCGCCTTGGGTGAGTCCTTGAGTGAGCCTAAAGCGCAGGTTTGGTTCGAGGCCCAGCCCAGTCAAGACATAAGCGCTGGCGTGGTCTTGGATCGAAAAACCAAAATGCTTTATGACAATCGCTGCATTTATATCAATGGTGAAAGTTGGCGATGTGCGGGTGCTGATGCCAAAACGCTGCATCAATTAGCGGATAAAAGATTTCTTGGTTCAAAGCACATTCAATCTGCAAGCCCCATGCTTTCAGAGCTTTTACAAAACTGGTTCCAAGCAGGCTGGTTGCATATTCGGTCTGCAGACAAATAGCCTGTTAAAACATATGGTTTAGCCATGCGGGATTTCACCTATAATGCATCGCTGAGTTGAAGGAGCTTGAGTCCATCGGCTCGGTTGCATGTTGAGGCCTAGGCCGAAACATGCGGCATCCCTCGAAATCTTTCGAAAACATTACTAAGGAACCCCCATGAAAAAATCACTCCTCTTGGCAACTTTGTTGGCTGCTGCTTTGGTCGCTTGCGGTAAAAAAGAAACACCTCCCGCACCTGCTG
>CANLWQ010000183.1 GCA_947494405.1 Comamonadaceae bacterium
ACCGCAGCACCTGCGGCTGCAGCCCCAGCCACATCGGCCCCTTCGACGGCCACCGCCGCTGTGCCCGAAGCTGCTGCACCTGCCTCGGCCGCGCCTGCCACGGCTGCCCCAACCACTGCTGCACCTGCCACCGCCGCCGCTCCCGAAGCTGCAGCTGCGACTGCAGCACCCGCCACGACAGTCGCTGCCCCTGCAACCACCTCTGCTGCTTCAGACGCCGCAGCCCCAGCCACCACCGCAGCAGCGGCCCCTGCAAGCGCCGCCGCAACTTCCGAACCTGCAGCCACCACTGCCGCTGCACCAAGCACTGGTGCGACCACTGCAACAGGGCCAGCCACTGCGGCTTCCACGAACGAAACCACAGCCACAACAAGCTCAGCTGCTACAACCACAGCTGCTGCGCCAGCCACTGCAGCCGCAAGCACCGCATCGACAGCCAGCACTGGCACTGCCAATACCGCGACCACCAGTGGTGTTCGCGTCACCACCTTGACCACTCCCTCACGCCAAGCCAATGGCTTGGTCACGGTGATCCTGCCACAGGGTTCGGCCAGCGCCGCAGCTGGCATAGTGATTGGTCTGCCGCCAGCGGTGACCACAGCGGCCCAAAACACCAATACCCAAGTGGTCGCCACCTTGCCCAATGGCCAAGCCCTGCCCAGTTGGATCAGGTACGATTCGGCGCAAAAAGCCATCGTCACGGGTGCCGATGCCCGCGCAGCCTTCCCGATCACGGTGGTGCTGAATGTGGGTGAACAACGCACCTTGATTGTTTTGTCAGAATCACAGCAACGCTGAACCCGAGAGATAACCCATGACCGCTGCCCGAGCACGACACCCCGTGCGTTCCCTGTTTTCATTGGCATGGCTGGCATTGGGATTGGCTTGGCTGCCATCTGCTCAGGCGCAGTTCAAAGATGTGCGAACCGTCATCGCTTCTGTCAATGGCGTCAAGATCCACAGCGACATGCTCGAACAAATGGTCGCCGAGGGCGTGGCCAACGGCGCCAAAGACAGCCCCGAGTTTCGCGCTGCCCTGAAAAATGAATTGATCGCCCGCACGGTTTTGGCGCAAGAGGCCAGCAAGCAAGGCGTAGAGCAAACGCCCGCCACCCAAAACCAGCTGTTGATGGCGCGCACCAGCATTTTGGCCAACCAGGTGATGGCCCGGTATGTGGAAAAAAACCCGATCACCGAAGAACAACTGCGCAATGAATACAAACGCCAACTCGCGGGTTTGAGCGATGCGGAACAGTTTTTGGTGCGCCACATCGTGTTGGAAACAGAAGCCCAAGCGCTGGACGCGCTCAAAAGTGTGCGTGCAGGTGCTGACTTTGCCAACCTGGCCAAAGACAAGTCGCTGGACAACTCGAAACAAAATGGCGGCAGCCTGGGTTGGTTGTTGCCCAATCAACTCATTGCACCGCTGGCCAATGTGGTGGTCAATTTGAACAAGGGCGCGGTATCGGCCGCCCCCATTGCCACCCCTGTGGGCTGGCAGTTGATCAAGCTCGAGGACAAGCGCAAGTTTCAGCCGCCTTCTTTTGAAGACAGCAAGCCTTTGTTGCTGCGCTCCCTACAAGCCAATCAGCAAAACGAGTATGTGCAAAAACTGGTGAAAGCCGCCAAGGTGGATGACAAGTGATGGGATCCAAGCGACTGACGGGTGACGCTCGAAGCCGGTATGGGCCGGCTGTGTGCTTGGCGGTGTTGGCCAGTTGCAGCAGCACTGGCGTTTGGGCCCAAGCCAATGCAAGCCGCTTCACCGAAGTCAACGCTGGCAGCTTGCGCCAACAAATCGAGCGCGATCAAACCTTCAAGCTGCCGAAAATTTCTGCACCCACCGAAACTGAAAAACGCCCACCCAAAGAACAATTGAGCAAGGGGCCCAAAATTGCGGTCAAGCAATTTGTGTTCAAGGGCAATACCCTGCTCAGCAGCGAGAGGTTGGCGGCTGTCGTGGCGTCCTATCCCGGTGAGTCTTTGTCGTTTGCCCAACTGGAGCAAGCCGTGGCCGAGGTGGCCCAGGCCTATCGCTTGGCAGGTTGGACGGTGCGGGCCTATTTGCCCGAGCAAGACATTGTGGACGGCGTGGTCACGGTCAACGTTGTGGAAGCGGTATTTGGCAAGGTGGTCATTGACGGGGTCAAGCCCAAAAGCCTGGATCAAGCGCGCCTGATCCAAATTGTCTTGTCCGAGCAAACCACCGGCACTTTTCTTCGAAGCAGCGCGGTGGACCGCGCCTTGCTCATTGCCGACGACATTTCAGGTGTGGCGGTGACCGGTGGCTTGCAAGAAGGCCAGCGCGACGGCGAAACCGATGTGGTGCTGAAAGCGCTGGAGAAACCTTGGCTGGAGACCAATTTCAGCCACGACAACACCGGCTCCGAGTCGACCGGCGTAGAGCGCACTTCCTTGGGTTTCACCGGTAACAGTTGGCTCCTGCCCGGCGACGTGTTCAGCACGCAACTGGTGGGCTCTGAAGGGACCCGCTATGTCCGCATGTCAGAGAGCATTCCAATTGGTTACACCGGCTTGCGTGTGGGTGTCAATGCATCGCGCATGACCTACCGTGTCGGTTTGCTGGGTGCGGATGGCTATGAAGTGACCGGTTTGTCGGAGACTTTTGGCCTGGAGACCAGCTACCCCCTGGTGCGCTCCAGGCTCAGCAACTTGTACATGAACCTGGCGGTGGACAACAAGATTTTCCGCAACTTCAGCTCGGACAAACGCGACTCCGACTACGCCATCCGCTCCTCCTCATGGGGCTTGTCGGGCAACTTGTTTGACAACTTCGGCGGTGGCGGATTCAACAACGCCAGCCTGACCTTGACCCACGGCACAGTGAACATGGATGGTTCGGGAAACTTCATCACCAATCCCGACTCATTTCCCGAGGGCAAACTGGGCTTTTATCGCAAGATCCGCTATGCCTTGAGCCGCCAGCAAACCCTGACCGACCAATTGGCCTTTTACCTGGCTGTGTCGGGCCAATCGGCCTTGACCGATTTGGATTCGTCTGAAAAGTTTTACCTCGGTGGCAGCAGCGGTGTGCGCGCCTATCCTGGCAGTGAAGGCGGTGGCGTCAAAGGCCACATGGCCAATGCGGAGTTGCGCTGGCAAGTGGCTTCGGGTTACAGCGCCACCATGTTTTATGACATTGGACAAGTGCTAGCCGACCCTTTGTTCCACACCCGTGACAACCAAGAATTCATCAACGAATACACCTTGAAAGGCGGCGGCTTGGCTTTCAGCCGTCAATTTGACGGCGGCCTCACCTTCAAAGTCACCTGGGCCCGCCGCGCCGAAGACAACCCCAATCCGCGCACCGACACCACCACCTTGCAAATCAAGGACCAAAGCGGCTCTTTGGTGCGCGACCGCGTTTGGCTCAGCCTGAGCGCTTCGTTCTGAACAACCCCATGCAAGACTTTGACACCCTGCGCCTGAGCGAACCCCTGCCCCATGTGCTGCTGGTGCAATTGCACCGCCCCCAAGCGCGCAATGCCTTGAACACGCAAATGGGGCGCGACTTGCGCACCTTGTTTGGGCCGCTGCAGTTCACGCCCGGGTCTTTGCGCTGCATCGTCATCACGGGCGAGGGCGACAAGGCGTTTTGCGCTGGCGGCGACTTGAAAGAGCGCCAGGGCATGAGCGACGCCGATTGGAAGCTGCAGCACGCGATTTTTGAAGAGGCGTTTTACGCCGTGCTCGATTGCAGCGTGCCGGTGATCGCTGCGGTCAATGGCGCGGCCTTTGGCGGCGGCTGCGAGCTCTCACTGATGTGCGACTTCATTTACGCCGCCGAGCACGCCCGCTTTGCCCTGCCCGAAGTGGGCCTGGGCATCATCCCCGGTTGTGGCGGTACGCAAACCCTGGCCCGCGCCGTGGGTGAACGCCGCGCCAAAGAACTGGTGCTCACCGGCAAACCCTTTGACGCCCACCAAGCCGAGCGCTGGGGCATGGTCAACCAGGTCTGCCCCGGCAGCGAATTGCTCAACACCACCTTGGCCTGCGCGCAGTTGATGGCGGATGGCGCACCGCTTTCAGTGCGCCAATCCAAAAAAGCCATTCACCAAGGCCTGCAAGGCGATTTGCGCAGTGGCTTGAACTACGAAGTAGCCGCCTACATGCCGCTGATCCACACCCAAGACCGGCGCGAAGGCACCCTGGCCTTCAACGAAAAACGCAAGCCCCGTTTCACGGGCGCCTGAACTGCCAAGGCGGCATCGGGTCGGCATCCTGCCACAGGCCCAAACGGGCTTGGCGGGCTTGTTGCTCGGCGTGGTCGTAGCGGCTGCGGTCAGCGGGTATCTGGTCGCGCGCATAGTGCTTGAAGTGCCAGGCCATGCCGCGCTGGATTTGCACCAGGTTCACATCCACATCCTGCAACCACAGCTTGCCCACCAGGCGGTCAAA
>CANLWQ010000184.1 GCA_947494405.1 Comamonadaceae bacterium
CGAAATTAATCAGGTTGATGATGCCGTACACCATGGTGTAGCCCAAGGCGACCAATGCGTACATGCTGCCCAAAACCAAGCCATTGATGATTTGCTGGAAAAAGATGTCGATGGGGTAACTCCTTGGGTGCCGGATTGTAGGTAAAAAAAAGCCCTCCGCTAGGGAGGGCCTCACCTGCTACGCATGAGCGCAGTTTAGTCCTCAGCGTAAATGTCCACGTCTTTGGTTTCTTCGATGAACAAAGTACCAATAATGAAGGTGGCTCCCGCAATGATGATGGGGTACCACAAACCGTTGTACATATTGCCAGTTTGCGCCACGATGGCAAAAGCCATGGTAGGCAACAAACCACCAAACCAGCCGTTGCCTATGTGGTAAGGCAAAGACATGGAGGTGTACCGGATGCGTGTGGGGAACATCTCAACCAACATGGCAGCGATAGGACCGTAAACCATGGTCACCAAAAGAACCAAATAGCTGAGGATGGCAATCACCGCCCAGTTGTTGACTTTGGCTGGATCAGCTTTGGCAGGATAGCCAGCCGCTTTCAAAGCAGCGCTCAAGTTAGCCGAGATAACCGCGTCTTTGCTTTTCTTCTCGTCCGACAGGTTTTTCAAAGCATCTTCGGCGGCCTTCACGGCTTTTGCATTAACAGGCTCTTGAGCTTTCAAGTCAGCCAATGTTTTTTCAGCCATTTCTCTGGCTGCCGCCACATCTTCAGGTGTGACCGAGGTTTTGATTTCCACATCGCCCACTTTGATCAGTGCAGGCGTGCCCGCCGGTGCCACTTCGTTGGAGTAGCTGACAGAATTGGACGCCAATTTTTGTTTGGCGATGTCACATGAAGAAGTGAATTTGACAGTGCCCGTAGGGTTGAACTGGAAGGAACACTCTGCTGGGTCAGCGATGATCACCACTTTGTTGGCTTGCTGAGCGGCATGCAAATCGGGATTGGCTGCTTTGGTGAGTTGCTCGAACACGGGGAAATAGGTCAACACGGCCAACAAACAGCCCGCCATGATGATGGGCTTGCGACCAATTTTGTCTGACCAAGCACCAAACACAATGAAGAACGGTGTGCCGATGATCAAGGACGCGGCCACAAACAAGTTGGCTGTGGCGCCATCAACCTTTAACGACTGGGTCAAGAAGAACAAAGCATAGAACTGACCGGTATACCAAACCACGGCTTGACCCGCGGTCAGACCAATCAAAGCCAAGATGACGATCTTGAGGTTTTTCCATTGGCCAAAAGACTCTGTCAAAGGCGATTTGGACGTCTTACCTTCAGCCTTCATTTTCACGAAAGCAGGCGACTCGCTCATAGACAAGCGTATATACACGGACACAGCCAACAAGGCGATAGAGACCAAGAAAGGAATACGCCAACCCCACTGCTCAAAGGCTTCTTCACCAATCGCGGTACGGGTTCCCAAAATCACCAACAAGGACAGGAACAAGCCCAGTGTGGCGGTGGTTTGAATCCATGCTGTGTAGGCGCCACGCTTGCCATGCGGCGCGTGTTCAGCCACATAGGTGGCAGCACCGCCGTACTCACCACCCAAGGCCAAGCCTTGCAACAAGCGCAAAGCAATCAAAATAACCGGAGCGGCTAAACCAATGCTGGCGTAGGTAGGCAGTATGCCCACGATGAAAGTCGACAAACCCATAATGAGGATGGTGACCAAAAAGGTGTATTTGCGCCCAATCATGTCACCCAAGCGGCCAAAGAAGATCGCACCGAAGGGGCGAACAATAAAGCCGGCAGCGAAAGCCAATAAAGCAAAAATGAAGGCGGAACCCGCATCCAAACCGCTGAAAAACTGCTTGGCAATGATGGCTGCCAATGAACCGTACAAATAAAAGTCATACCACTCGAACACGGTGCCAAGTGAGGAGGCGAAGATAACTTTCTTTTCTTCCGCTGACATCGGACGATCGGCTTCTGCGGTGGCCATGGGGAGTCTCCTAGTTTGTTTTGAAGGCCCCGTATGTGGACCATGACGCATTGTGGAGATGCGCGCTTGCCACCAACTGACTGCAAGCTGAACAAGTGCTGACAAACCTAGTGCAAACCCTGTGCGCCGGTTTCATCATATGAATTAGCCATGTGTTTGTATGCGCTCGCCCAACCTCGCCCACATACGGTGTTGCTCTTGCGGGCTTGCATAGCCCCAACGCGCAATTTCATCCAAGGTGCGTAAACAACCCGCGCATTCGCCCGTGCTGTCATTCATTGTGCAAATCGACACACACGGCGACAAAGGGCGCTGGTCAACAGGGGTTTGCTGTACCGCCAGCCAACGCTCGCGCAGCACATGCCAAGGGGTAGCGGGCAGGTTCATTTCACTCGGCCTGCACATCCAGGCGCAACAAAGGTGCGCCTTCTGCCACTTGTTCACCAGGTGCAAACAAGAGTTCGGCCACGCTGCCTGCGGCAGGCGCTGACACGGTGTGCTCCATCTTCATGGCCTCCATCACCGCCAAAGCTTGGCCCGCTTTCACCTTGTCGCCTACTTTCACCATGAATGACAAAAGCTTGCCTGGCATGGGGGCTGACAAGTTACCAGCTGCTGCCGCGTCTTGAGGGACATGGGCCAAGGGATTGATAAGTTGCAAACTGCAATTGCCCACATCGGCAAACACATGGCACTGGTCTTTGAACGTGTAGACATGGGCGCTAAAGCGGTGCGGGCCCCATAGCAGCAAGACTGCACCGCTTTGGGCTTGCCAATGCAAGGGGTGAGTTGCGTCTCCAACTTGCAAAACCATTGCACCTTGGTTGTGCAGTGTCAGGTGCGCCATCCAACGCGTGTCACCCAACGCAAATTCAAACCTGCGTTGGCTGCTGCCTTGCATAGTCCAGCTATCGGTGTGCGACCAAGGGTCTAGCCAGCCCACCTTCACAGGCGATGCTTGCATCAACTCGTGAGCCACAGCCGCGGCCACAGCCCATTCCACAGCCAAAGGCTGCTGATTGAACAACACTTCTTTCTCGCGTACGATCAAGGCCGTGTCCAATTGCGCTTTTACAAATGAAGGGCAGCTAAGCACTTGCCTTACAAACGCCACGTTATTGGCCACACCCACGATATGCAAATCGGACAAAGCCTGGTCTAGGCGGGACAGGGCTTGCTCGCGTGTTTCAGCATGCACGATGAGCTTGGCAATCATGGAGTCGTAATGCGGGCTGATATCGTCACCCTCGCGTACACCGCTGTCCCAGCGCACCGCTGCCTGCGTGAAACTTTGCGCCAAAGGCGCGCGAAGCACATGCAGATGTCCCGTGGCAGGTAAAAAATCTTTGTCCGGTGTTTCAGCGCAAATACGGGCTTCGATGGCGTGGCCTTGCACCCTCACCTGCGCTTGGGTCAAAGGCAAAGCCTCGCCTGCGGCAATGCGCAACTGCCACTCCACCAAATCCAAACCTGTCACGGCTTCGGTGACGGGATGCTCTACCTGCAAGCGGGTGTTCATCTCCATGAAAAAGAAGTCCATGCCGCGATCGGACTGCTCGACGATGAACTCCACCGTGCCTGCGCCCACGTAGTTAACCGCCTTGGCCGCTGCCACCGCTGCCGCGCCCATGCGTTCGCGCAACTCGGGCGACAAGCCAGGGGCCGGCGACTCTTCCAGCACTTTTTGGTGCCTGCGCTGTACCGAGCAATCACGCTCATGCAAATGAATCAGATTGCCGTGGCTATCCCCAAACACCTGAATTTCAATATGCCTTGGGCGCTGCACGTATTTTTCAATCAGCACCGCATCGTTATTGAAACTGCTTTTGGCCTCCCGCTGACATGAAGCCAATGCATCGGTGAAATCTTGCGCATGGTTGACGATACGCATGCCCTTGCCGCCACCTCCCGCACTGGCCTTGATGAGCACAGGAAAGCCAATCTGCTGGGCTTGCTGCGCCAGCAAAGCCGCATCTTGGTCTGCGCCGTGGTAGCCAGGCACCAGCGGCACACCGGCTTTTTCCATCAATTGTTTGGACGCGGCTTTCAAGCCCATGGCTTTGATGGCAGCCGATGAAGGGCCAATAAAAACAAGTCCCGCTTGCTGGCAAGCATCGGCGAAATCCGCGTTCTCGCTTAAAAAACCGTAACCTGGGTGAATGGCTTGGGCACCAGTTTGCAGGGCAGCTTGCAAAATGCGCTGCCATTGCAAATAGCTGTCTTGCGGCGCATTGCCACCTATATGCACTGCCTCGTCACAAGCTTGGACGTGGGCAGCATTTGCATCCGCATCTGAGTACACCGCCACACTTCGCACACCCAAACGACGGGCGGTAGCAGCCACGCGACAAGCGATTTCACCGCGGTTGGCAATCAGTATTTTTTGAAACATGGGCTCAGTAACGCTTGGCGACTTCTTC
>CANLWQ010000185.1 GCA_947494405.1 Comamonadaceae bacterium
GAGATGCTGGAGTTTTGCCATCTGACGCGCTCGGGCGAGCATGGCAAAGTGGTGATGATTTACCCTGCTGAGCAAATTAATACCGTGACTGCCAATACTTTGCTCAAAACCTTGGAAGAGCCACCACCCGACACCCGCATCATTTTGGCCACCGCTGCGGCGGATGCATTGCTGCCCACCATCCGCAGCCGTTGTTTGGTCTACACCTTGCGTTGGCCCGAAGCTGGCTCTGCGCTGGCATGGCTGGGCGAGCAAGGTTTGCCAAGCGCAGATGCTGCTGTGTTGCTGCGTGCAGCAGGGGGTCGGGCGCATGATGCCTTGGTCTATTTCAATGAAGGCATGAAAGCCAAAGACTGGACAAGCTTGCCCAAGATGCTGCTGCGCGGCGAAGCGGGTTTCCTTGTTGACGCTGCACCCGCCATGGTGTTGTCAGTGCTGCAAAAGCTTTGTCATGACATGCAAGCTTTGGCCTGCGGTGGTTTGCCTAGGTATTTTGAAGTTGCCGATCTGCCTGCAGCTGAAAACTTCAACACACTCAGCCAATGGTCCAAAGAGTTAATGGACAGCGCGCCCAGCATAGACCATACATTCAATGCCGGTTTGCTGCTGCAAGCCTTTGTCAGCCGAGCCCAAAAAGCCATGTCCGCCTAATCACCCTCATGTACACCGATTCCCATTGCCACCTCAACTTTCCTGAACTGCAAGCCAACTTAGGCGATATTCGCCTAGCCATGCAAGAAGCGCAGGTGTCTCGCGCTTTGCTCATCAGCACCCGCATGGAAACCTTTGCCGATGTCAACGCCATCGCTGTTGCACACGACAATTTTTGGTGCACAGCAGGTGTTCACCCTGATGAAGAGGGCGTTCAGGAGCCTACAGTGGATGATTTGTTGCAAATGGGGCGTCAGCCCAAAGTGGTGGGCATTGGTGAAACCGGCCTCGACTACTACCGCTTGGGCGAACGCAGTGTGGACGATATGGCTTGGCAGCGGGAACGCTTTCGCCGTCATATCCGAAGCGCCCAAAGCCTCAATCTGCCTTTGGTGATTCACACCCGAAGCGCCAGTGCTGACACTTTGGCTATTTTGAAAGAAGAGGGCGAAGACGGGGGAGCCAAGGCGGTGGGCGGCGTGTTTCACTGCTTTACCGAAACCGCCGAGGTGGCTCGCGCCGCCTTAGATTTGGGTTTTTACATCTCGTTTTCAGGCATCTTGACATTTAAAAATGCCCAAGATTTGCGCGACATCGCGGCTTGGATGCCGCTGGATCGCATGTTGATAGAAACAGACAGCCCCTATTTAGCGCCAGTCCCCCATAGAGGTAAAACCAACAACCCGTCTCATGTGCCATGGGTCGCCAAGCAGATTGCCAGTTTGAGAGGCTTGAGCGAGGAGGAGGTTGGGCGCCAGACCTCAGCCAATTTTGATCGCCTATTTACAGGGGTTTTAAGTTGAAGTATTACTTTAAGCTTGTATTAATTCTATTTGTTTTAATTGGATATTTTCCTGCTAAGGCGGGCTCCTATGAGGATTTTTTTAAAGCCGTAGAACTCAACCAAGACAGCGTGGTTTTGGAGTTGCTTCAACGCGGTTTTGACCCCAACAGCCCCAACCCACAAGGCCAACCGGCTTTGATGTTGGCTATGCAAAAGTCCTCCAACAAGGTGGCAGAGGTGTTGATGAGTTGGAAAACCACCAACCTCAGCATCAAAAACCCACAGCGAGAAACGCCTTTGATGTTGGCCGCCATCACCAACCAATTAGATTGGACCCAAAAACTCATCGAAAAAGGCGCTGATGTGAACCAGCCAGGCTGGACACCGCTGCATTACGCAGCCACCAAGGGAAGCACAGCAATCATGCGCTTGTTGATTGAAAACCATGCTTATTTAGACGCTGCGTCTCCCAATGGCACGACCCCGTTGATGATGGCGGCGCATTACGGCACACCTATGGCGACCAAATTGCTATTGGAAGAGGGCGCAGACCCGCGCATTAAAAATCAATTGGGTTTGACTGCTTTGGAATTTGCCCGTAGCGCCAACAAGCCTGAGAGTGCTCAATATATAGAAGCTTTTGAAGCGGCTTGGAGTCTCAAATATCCAAAGAAAACGCCTTAAATCAGGGTGTTGGGCGCGTTAAAACCACCGCGCCGCGCAACTGACCCGCTTGGTAATTGATGGCTTTGTCATTGGGGTAGATTTCGCTGAGCTTGGCGTTCACCTCAGAGCTGATTTGTTGAGAATTGCCGTGGCAGGACAAGCACATGGGCTGCATCAGAATAGGTTTAGCGTAATGAAATTCCTTGCCGCCATCAGGCTTTGCGACAGTTTCAGAAAACTCCATATCGGCTGGTTTGTCACCACGCGCTAATCCAGCTTCAAACTGGGCTAGAGCTTTGGCTTGCCAAGCATTGGGCACACCCATGATGGGATTGCGCGCTCGGGTGCCCACACGGCTGACATTCACTTGATTTTCGTTTGACACACGGTTGGCAATGGCTGGCGCTTGTAAATTGCAAACGCTTATGGCGTTGATTGCGCCGCCTTCAGCCATGGCTGATTGCAGTTTGCCACTCAGTTCCTTGAGCATGGACAGGCTGAGGTTTCGGCTTTGCGTGAGAAGTTCATCGTCTTGGGCTTGCGCAGAAAAAGCGGAAAAGCCCAACAGCATCAAAGTAAGGAGGTTCTTGAATAAGCGCAAGGCGGTATATCTTTTAGTTAACATAATATACATCGTATGAGATTATAAACATATCAAGGCCGAAGAGTCAAAAGACTGTTTTGGGTGGTTGGCTGCATTTGTAGCGGTCTGTATTGGCCAGCAGCCCATTCATGTGACATGTCGTTGTAATGGTCAGATCCGATCACGCCAGTTTGACCCGTTTGGTAGATGAACAAAGAATTTTGTAAATTGCTCAGGTCGTAAATGGCGCGCATCGATGGCGCATGGCGACTGGCAAAAGGTTCAACCGATTCATTAAGCCAATAGCTACCCACGTTCACTGTGAACGGGTCGCCGGCGCTGGGCACGGCCACATCAAACCATTTGGCCAAAAAAGCAGATTTACCAAGCGGTCTGTGGCTGCTGATAGCACTATGGGCCTTGCCCCAATGCCATTGCGCCACGTCTTTGCCATGATCCTTCGCCAAACGGGTTAATGCGCGTGTAAAAGCCTCGCTGGACTGCTGCTCACAGGTTTGGGAACCGCACCACCAAGGGTCTGGCTTGTCCATAGTAGTTTCCAAAAAGCTTCGGAAATGACGCTTGCCGTATTGGTTTTGAAACAAATCTTTGCCCATTTTGGGTTCAATCAAGGCTTGGGTGAGCTCGTCGGCCCAGTAGGCAAAGATCAAAGGCGCAGCGCTTTCTGCTTTCATTTGGGAATCAAAGCCATTCAGAGCTTTCATTGCTGCCGGCGCTAAAGCATGGCTTGATTTTGCGGCCAAGAGATGAGGCAAAAGACGCTGTGTTGATAAAGACAGCACATCGTTTTGCATGGACTTCATGCTGTCTAAATCATGCTTGGGTTTTTCCTCGATCATTTGAGTAATGCGCTGCATGCGGTGAGGAGCCACCCAGTCTTGACCCAAAAAATGCGGATAGTTCTGGGGCGTGATGCGTTGGTTAGCAGTAGCAATCCAGCCCTTTGGGCCTTGGTCTTCAGGGGTTTGGGACATAGGCAACCACCCTGCCCAGTCGTATTTTTCATCCCAACCAGGGGCTGGTGCCATGCCCATCAAATCATTTTCAGGTTTGCGAAGTGGCACCTTGCCCAAAGCTTTGTAAGCAATGCTGCCTTGGTCATCAGCCACCACCACGTTTTGCATAGGCGAGTGGTAATCATTGAACGCCAGTAAAAAATCTTTCACCGTCTTGGCTTGGCTGCCTCGAATGCCTGCGACCAAGCTGTGGTTGTCTTTATCCAGAGCCGACCAGCGCAAGGCCAAAACAAATTTGCTGGTGTCAATAATGTCTGCATGCGCGCTTTGCGCATCACTCAACACGGGACCATGACGTGTGCTGCGCACGGTGTGAACCACGTCAGCCTTTCCTTTGACGCGAATAAGTTCTTGCCGGGTCTCAAAAGTCTTCCATCCCTCCGGTGTTTGGTACTGGCGTGGGTTGGTTGGGTTGATTTTTTCAAGATACAGGTCTTGCACATCGGGGCCTGTGTTGGTGAATCCCCAAGCCACATGGCTGTTGTGACCCAGTACCACCAAGGGCATGCCAGGCAAAGTCGCGCCAATCACGTTTTGCTCGGGGGACTGCAAATGCGCATAAAACCAGATGGCGGGTGTGCCCAAGCCGAGATGCGGGTCGTTGGCAAGCAAAGGCTTGCCCGAGGCCGTGCGATCACCAGAAATCA
>CANLWQ010000186.1 GCA_947494405.1 Comamonadaceae bacterium
TCAGTAACAATGCAATTGTTGCAATTCTTTCCTGTACAAATATTTTCATCGGCAGTTGCTGTATGCCGTAAGTGGTTGATTTGTTCAATTCATAAGCCAAGGGACTTGAATTCTGTTCTGCACATTGAAATAATTTTTCACCTAAATTTAACCACTCGATCCAAAAAGTTTTTTTGGCTAGAAAGTAGTTACAAAATATGGTGTTCTGGCTGTGTGTGATGGCGTCTTGGGTATTTAATCCAGCAGCAAATTGATGGCAGAATAGCTGGCAAACACTTGCCAGTTCAGAATGAAAAAAATCACCTTGCTCAAATACATTTTTAAAAATTGAACACAAATCCCAAAAGGGGCTGAAAGTCACAATATCTTGGTCTGTGTAATTAGAATGAATAAATTCTGAAATAGATGCGAAATCAAGCCCTGTTTTCTGATTAAATTTGGGCGATAAAAATCCATACAAAGTATCATCCGCCAAATAATTATTCAGCAAAAACTGCCGTATCGGCCAAAATTCTCGCCAGTCTGGTCTAGAGTTGTCTGTGTAATCTAAAGCATGGAAACCTTCAGGCACAGAAGCCATGGTTTCAGGTGAATAGCAAATTTGATACGCTTTGATTTTCATTTTGCGTATATCTTGTTTATAAGTGCATTAGCAACTGCTTTGTTATCAGAGTTTGCCAGTTTTGTTGCACTCAAAGGCTTCAATTTAATATTCAAGCAAGTGCTTTTGTAGTTTTCAAAAGAGTCAGCAATGGTATTTGCCAGTTGTGAACTGTTTAATATAGACGAACCCATTTTAGAGACCATGGTGTTTCCTTGCATGGTCAATAAAGGCACACCTGCAGATATCACATCATTGGATGTAGACCCACAGTTATAAGGAAAAGTGTCTAAAAACACATCTGCCAAAGCCAATTTGGCTAAATATTCTGAATGTGCAGTTCGAGGACTGAAAACAATACGTTTGACATCAGCATTTTTAGAAGTTGCATATTCACGCAAATTACGCGTTGTCGCTGCGTTATCGTCAATCAACCAAAGAATGGCTTCTGGTATTTCAGTCAATATGTCCAGCCATGTGCTGAACATTTCAGGCGTTATCTTGTAAACGTTTCCAAACGCCGCCATCACAAAAGCATTTTCTGGCAAGCCATGTTCGGCGCGTGTGGTCGTCACCGTTGATGGTGCAGCTTGGGTAATGGGTATAAAACTCCCCTCCACATACAACGGCTTTTCCGTGAAATAAGGCGTCAACTCTTTCGGCAACACATATTTGTCGGCAATCACAAAATCAAACCACGGCATGCCTGTTGTGCCTATAAAACCGAGGTAAGTGCCTTGTTTGGGCGCTGGGTGCAAGGCAAAAATGCCGGGGCGGGCGCCAGAGCTCAGGCCGTGCAGGTCAATGAGTACATCGATTTCGTCATGCAGAACCAACTCGGCCACTTGGCGGTCGGTGAGGGTGTCTATGCGGCGCATATGGTCGAAGCTGGCTTTGAGGCGTGCGCGTACTGCCGTGCCGTCTTCAGGGCTGAAGTCGTAGGCATAGACCTCAAATTGTGTTCTGTCGTGGCCTTCAAACACTTCAGGCAAAAGCAAACCCACCGCGTGGGTGCATAAATCGCCAGACACATAGCCAATTCGGATGCGGTCGTGGGTGTACACACGGCCTTTGCACAAAAATTCTTCCTTGAACCCATAGGTGCGGCCCACAAAAGCGTGGGCGGTGAGCAGTTGTTGCACCGGGTCATCTGTCATGGCCAGCATGGCCAGCGGGCTGGTCGCCATCAGCATGTCGTTATGGGTGATGCCGGGCAGGGGCTTGTACACCGGCCAAGCGCAGGCTTTTTGCCGTATGTGTATCCAATGCTGAAGCACGCCGGTTTGTTTGGTGTTAAGCGCCAAGCTGCGCTCTAAGGCGCCTTCGGCTTCGTCGTATTGTTTGTGGTTTTCATAGACACGGCCAATGTGGTTCCAGGCCATGGTTTGTATCTCGGTGTCGTGTGTGGGCGCACCATTCGAAGGGTTGGCCACCTGATGCCATTGCTCTAAAGCCTCTTGTTTGCGCCCGGTTTTTTCAAGCAACAAACCCAAGTTGACAGCAGCTTGGCCCAAGCTGGGGTCTATGGCAATGCAAGCGCGGTAGCTGGCTTCTGCGCCCTGCATATCGCCTTGGGCTTGTTGCAGCGAGCCCAGGTTGTACAAAGCCATGTGACGCTTTTCTGAAGCGGGTTGGGTGGCATAAGCCAAATACAGTTGAACGGCTTCGGCTTGCATGCCTTGGTCAACCAAGCTTTGGGTTTTTTGGAACAACTGGTCAATACGCAGCATGCCCATTTGAGCCAATTTGAAAAAATTGGTCCAATGGTCCAGAGGCAAGGTTTCAGTTAAAGACACTGAATCTCCGGTTGGGCTGACAGGGATGCGTGCGTTCAAAGCTGCCTCACTGAGGTCGTTGCTGTTGATCCAAGCGTTCTGCCCATTCTAATAACTGAATATGTACAGATTGCATGTCTTCGTCATCTGGGTATCTGGACAGTGCCTCGGTGAGCACACTGTGTGCAGAAGAGTAATCCAAGCGTTTAATCAAGGCTTGAACCAAGATGCGATAAGAGACTGCGGTGGTGCGCTCGCCCCGTACCGTCAGCAAAGGCTTCATGTGTTCAAAAACAGTGTCCCAGTCTTGGCGCAGCATGGCCATCATGGCGTTAATCACCAGCATGTCTTCGCTTTCAGGGTACAGGCTCAAGCCAGCGTCACCTAAAGCGCGAGCCAAATCATGGTGTTGTGGTTCAGCCAAAAGAGTTTTGATCGTGTTGCAGATCTCTTCAGGCTCAAAACGCTTGATTAGCGCTTCATGAAAACTTATATGGCTGGCGCCATGGTTCATCAATTCTGTGTACAAAGACATGCGACTGGTTTCCAAGTTAGGCGGCAAAAAGCTACCGCGTCAAGAATCAGAAGCAAAAAATGTTCCTGCCCACTCTTATCAATGCTTTGTTTGCTTTTAGGGGTGAATCAGGTGTCGATGCGGCAAGAATTGGCCAGTGGCAAGGGGATGAATCAAAATCATGGCTACTGATAAATGAATACTTTGTAAGTGCATAGCGGCAATTTTTGTCAAAGTCTTGACATTGCTTTGCCGCTGCTGCAGCTCGGTATTGCCGCATAAGTTGGCACAAGGCTGGAAAATCAATAATGAGTAAAAAAATACTTTTTTTAAAATAAATATAAAACTAAAAAACTATTAATAGGCGGTTTTGGTAGGAAGAAAAATAAGCAATCAGGGTTGTTTAAAGCTGGCATTCAACTTGCTTGATGGTAGCTGTGGTCTTGAATTCAGGACCAAGACCAACGAAACATTTAATCAGGAGTTAACCATGACTGTTTTAGCCAAAGAAATTATCACCAACGCTGAAGTTGGCCGCATGCTCAGCGATCGTGAAGTTTCACGTTTCAAGCCAGCAGAAATTCGTGAAGCCATCCAAAGCTTGGTTTCTGAAGGTAAAGACGCATTAGCCATTGCTTTGGGTGATGCAGGTTTGAGCTTGTATCCCGAGAGTGAAGACATTCTTGCCATCACAGGCTTGTTGTCTTTGATGCGCCAAGAGTGGGCTCAAGCAGTCGACTTGATTGAATCTTTGCGCGCCATCCAAGGCGAAAACACACCACCTTTTACCTATGTCATGTTGGTAAGAGCTTTGCGCTGCAACTTAGAACCCGTTCGCGCACTGGCCGTCGTCAATGAAGGCTTGAAGAAGTACCCAGACCAAATTGAACTGGCAGCAGAAAGTTTGATTTTGCAAGACTTCAGTAACTCTGTGCTTGTCAAAGAAACGACAGCACATTGATGCATTAACAACCAGGCGGCAGACATTGACCCCCGGTGGCAACACATTGCCATGGGTAAGCAAAAGTCAGCAACCTCAAAGAAAAAAACGAAGACTTAACTGAATTTGAAAATCGTCCAGGTGCATGCAAAGTAAATTTGTAGAGATGGCACAGGACTTGCATAACCACCTTGAAAGATTGACTCAAATTAGTCAGGAGAAACCAAAATGGCAGTGATCAATACCAACGTTAAAGCGCTGTTCTCGCAAGCAGCTTTAAGAGCCACCGAGCGTAATCAGCAGGTGTCTATGCAGCAATTGTCGACCGGCAAGCGCATCAATTCGTCACGCGACGATGCCGCCGGTATGGCCATTGCCACCCGCATGACGCATCAGATACGCAGCTTGAACCAAGCCGTGCGAAACGCTGGGGATGCGATCACGCTGATTCAAACCGCTGAGGGCGCGACCAACGAGATCACTGACATGCTGCAACGCATGCGTGAGTTGGCCATCCAAGCCTCCAACGACACCAA
>CANLWQ010000187.1 GCA_947494405.1 Comamonadaceae bacterium
AAATTGAGCGCCATGCGCGCTCGCCAAGCCCTTGGCGGCCCGGTGGCTTTCCCCAACGATTTCAAACCCGCGCACCACGCGCAAGCCCTGCACACCGCGCACGGTGCCAAAACCGCCGAGGTACTGGCCGAAGAAAAACACAGCGTACGCATTGCCGGTCGCATGGTTTTGAAACGCGTGATGGGCAAGGCCAGTTTCGCCACCTTGCAAGACAGCACCGAGCGCATGCAGGTGTATGTGAAAGGTGAGGAAGTGGGCGCAGAGGTTTATGAAGACTTCAAGCACTGGGATTTAGGCGACATCGTGGGCGTTGAAGGCTATCTGTTCAAAACCAAAACCGGCGAATTGTCGGTGCATGTCACTTCGCTTCGCATGCTGACCAAAAGCCTGCGTCCCCTGCCCGATAAATTCCACGGTATCCATGACCAGGAAATCAAATACCGCCAACGCTACATCGATCTCATCACCGACGAGACCGCGCGCCAGCGTTTCATCGCCCGCAGCAAAGCGGTCAGCGGTATTCGCGAGTTCATGGTGAACCATGACTTTTTGGAAGTCGAGACACCCATGTTGCATCCCATCCCAGGGGGCGCCAACGCCAGACCGTTCGAGACCCACCACAACGCGCTCGATCAGCAAATGTTCTTGCGCATCGCGCCTGAGTTGTACTTGAAGCGCCTGTTGGTGGGCGGGTTCGAGCGGGTGTTTGAAATTAACCGCAACTTTCGCAATGAAGGTATTTCGGTGCGGCATAACCCCGAATTCACCATGATGGAGTTTTACGCGGCCTATTGGAATTACCAAGACTTGATGCAGTTCACCGAAAGCCTGATCCGCGACGCCGCCCAGAAGGCCGTGGGCACCTTGCTGTTGACCTATGACGGCAAACCGGTGGACTTATCCAAGCCCTTTGCGCGACTCACTATCCGCGAAGCCATCATCGCGCACACCGAAGCCGCAGACCATGTGGACGACAGTGCATGGCTGATTCTTGCCCTGAAAAAGCTGGGCCACTCAGAAGAGAAACACAAGTTGTCTGCCCGCAGTTTGGCGAGCTTGCAGGTGCTTTACTTTGAAGAAACCGTGGAAGAAAAACTCTGGGAGCCCACCTTTATTTGCGAGCATCCCGTAGAAATTTCACCCTTGGCGCGCGCCAGCGACACCCACCCCGAGGTGACCGAGCGCTTTGAGCTCTACATCACAGGACGCGAATTTGGCAATGGTTTCAGCGAGTTGAACGATGCCGAAGACCAAGCCGCACGCTTTCATGCGCAGGTCAATGCCAAAGACAGCGGCGACGACGAAGCCATGTTGTTTGACCATGATTTTGTGCGAGCGCTGGAGTACGGCATGCCGCCAGCCGGTGGTTGCGGCATTGGCATTGACCGTTTGATGATGCTCTTAACCGACAGCCCCAGTATTCGGGACGTGATTTTGTTCCCCGCCTTGCGTCGGGAAAACCCGGCCAATTAAAGCCGGATGAGGGTTTAAGCTGCTTTAGCTGCTGCAGGGGTTGCAGGCACAGCGGGCTTGGGTGGTTTGCAGTCGTGGCAGAAAAAAGCCAAACTGCCTGCAAAGCGCTGCTGACTGCCTTGACGGCGGGGTTTGTGCATGCCGCATTTGATGCAAGACATGGTTTCACCCATTTTGCCCATGCCAGCGAAGGGAGAGCCATTCTCACGACTGGTAAAACGAAGACCACTCTCGTCAACAGAGGTTTTGCCAGATTTGGTTGCCATGGGTATCCTTTAGTCCTGCTTGAGCCCCGTTGTGCTCGGGGTAAGAGGTCTATTTTAACCGTTTTGGCGGGGCTGTGGAGTGGGTACACCCTGCCCCAGTTTTGTCAGGGTAATAGGCTTAAAGCATTCAAATAGTTTGGGGCTTGCATCAAAGCCTTCCAATCCATGGCCGAAGACACTGGCAACAGCGCCAAACGGCGCTGCTCGCTGACTTGGCTGGGAAGCCACGCAGATGCCTGCTGCGCTTGGGCGAGACCCGCCAGTAAATCATCTAAAGCTTGACCGCCTCCCACGCTGTCTGGAGTGCTTTGGTTGCACAACAACACCAAATCACAGCCCGCTTGCAAAGCCGTGACAGTGGCTTGGGTGTAACTCACCTCTTGACCATCGATGAAGCGCGCACCGGCCATCGACAAGTCGTCGCTGAACACCGCGCCCTGGAATCCCAGTTGATGACGCAGTATGTCTTTGAGCCAACGCGCTGAAAAACCAGCGGGTCGCTCGTCTACCTTGGGATAAATCACATGCGCGGGCATGACACTGCTCAAACTGGTGCTGAGCCATGCGTAGGGCAAAGCGTCGTCGTGCAAGATGGTTTTCAAACTGCGCGTGTCAATCGGAATGTCGGTGTGTGAATCGGCTTTCACATAACCATGCCCTGGGAAATGCTTGCCGCAATTGGCCATGCCCGCTTGCAACAAACCATGCATCAGGCTTTTGGCCAACACACCCACCATACGCGGGTCGCGTGCAAAAGCGCGGTCGCCAATCACGCCGCTCTTGCCAAAGTCAAGGTCAAGCACCGGCGTGAAGCTGAAATCCACGCCACAGGCACGCAACTCTGACGCCAACACAAAGCCGCAAGCTGTAGCGGCATTGGTGGCATTCAAGGCGCCGCTGCCGCTCAAGCCCGCATCATCTTCAAACCACAGTTGGCCAAGCTCCGCCATGGTGGGCAAATGGGTGAAGCCATCGGTGCGAAAGCGTTGCACACGACCGCCCTCGTGGTCCACGCAGATCAGCAAGTCTGAGCGCACACTTTTGATGTCAGCGCACAACTGGCTCAACTGCTCGCGGTTCACCCAATTACGGGCAAACAAAATCATGCCGCCGCACAGTGGGTGCGCCAAGCGGCGACGATCAGTGTCGCTGAGTTCGGTGCCAGCAATATCCAATATAAGAGGAGCGTGTTTCACGGAGGTCATGGTTTAGGCAGGGGTGGTTTGTTCAACAATCACTTGGCTGGTGGCGTAATCGCTTTCATCACTCAGGCTGACATGGGCGCGCAGTTGGCGCTGGTCAAACCAATCTTGGAGTGCGCCGTGCAGCACGATGGTGGGCTGGCCGCTGGGCAAACGCCCGACTTCACAATGCCGCCACGTCATGGGCATGCGCATGCCCAAGCCAATGGCTTTGCTGAAAGATTCTTTCACCGAAAAACGGGTGGCCAAAAACCGAATTCCGCGGTCTGGCCAACGCTGGCTTCGCGCGCGAAAAGTTTGCATTTCGGCGTCACTCAAGACCTTCTGCGCAAAACGCTCGCCGTGGCGCTCGAAAGCCGCGCGGATGCGGCGAATGTCGCAAATATCGTTGCCGATGCCGTAAATCTGGCTCATGGTTTCAGGCAATTTAAGTAGGCTTGCACGGTGGCGCTGTAGCCCATTTCGAGGGCGTCCGCCATGAGAGCGTGGCCTATCGAGACTTCTTTCACATCAGGCACAGTTTGTACAAAATCGCGCAAATTGAGCAAGTTCAAGTCGTGACCGGCGTTGACTTTCAAGCCTACCGCCTGCGCGGCCAAGGCTGTGGCTTTGAATTGCGCCAGCACCTGCGCTTGCGAAGGCTGGCCATAAGCGGCCGCATAAGGCTCGGTGTAAAGCTCTACGCGGTTAGCACCCACTTCTTTGGTAAATACCATAGATTCTGGCTCAGCATCCATGAACAAGCTGACTCTGGCGCCCCAAGCTTGGGCTTGCGCGATGAGAGGCCGCAAGGCCTGAGCGTCTTCAGGAAAGCGCCAGCCGTGGTCGGAGGTGAACTGCCCTTGGCCGTCAGGCACAAAAGTGACTTGCTGCGGACGATATTTTTCAACCAAGCCCATGAGGTTGTGTAATGGGTTGCCCTCAATATTGAATTCGCGGTCCGGCCAATCTTTCAACAAGGCGGCCAAGTCATGGACATCGCTGTCGCGGATGTGCCGTTGGTCGGGTCTGGGATGCACCGTGATGCCCTGCGCGCCGGCTTGCAAGCACAGGCTCGCCGCACGGGTGACACTGGGAATGCCCAGATGGCGGGTGTTGCGCACCAGTGCGACTTTATTCAAATTAACAGACAAATGGGTGTTCATAGGGCAAGCAGTTCCATCATGACTTGGCGGGTGCGCAAGCTGTTGACTCCGCAATGGTAGTGCAACAGGTTACGCAACTGGGTTTGCAATGCGCCACGTAATTCTGGCGCCCATTCTGCGCAGCAGCGCAACAAGGTCGTTAATGCAGACTCGGTTTGAAGCGCCGAGTGCAGTTGCAGCCAATGGCTACCCTTCAAAGCCACGCCCTCATCTATGGCCCGCAAACCGCCTTCGGCAAACAAGGCATAACTGACTTCAGCT
>CANLWQ010000188.1 GCA_947494405.1 Comamonadaceae bacterium
TACGCCCACCCGAGCCTTACAAAGGCAAGGGCATTCGCTACTCTGACGAAAAAATCGTCATCAAAGAAACCAAGAAGAAATAAGGAGCTGCCACATGCTAAGCAAAAAACAGCAGCGTATCCGCCGCTCCCGCCAAACCCGTATTCGCATTGCCACGCAAGGCGTCGCTCGCTTAACGGTCAACCGCACCAACTTGCACATTTACGCTTCAGTCATCTCTGGCGACGGCACCAAAGTGTTGGCGTCTGCCTCCACCGCTGAGGCTGATATTCGTAAGAGCTTGGGCGCAACTGGCAAAGGCGGCAACCAAGCTGCTGCCGAAGTGGTTGGCAAGCGTATCGCCGAAAAAGCCAAGGCTGCCGGCGTTGAGAAAGTCGCCTTCGACCGCGCAGGTTTTGCTTACCACGGTCGTGTCAAAACATTGGCCGATGCCGCGCGTGCTGCCGGCTTGCAGTTCTAACCCAAGACGGATACACACATGGCAAAAGTTCAAGCAAAAATGCAAGACGACAGTCGTGACGACGGTCTGAAAGAAAAAATGATCGCGGTCAACCGCGTGACCAAAGTGGTCAAGGGTGGTCGTATTTTGGGTTTCGCAGCCCTTACCGTGGTCGGAGATGGCGATGGCCGTGTTGGCATGGGCAAAGGCAAGTCCAAGGAAGTGCCAGCTGCTGTGCAAAAGGCCATGGAAGAAGCCCGTCGCAATATGCATAAAGTGTCTTTGAAAAACGGCACCATTCACCACAACGTTACCGGCCACCATGGTGCAGCCAATGTACAAATGGCACCGGCACCCAAAGGTACCGGCATCATTGCAGGTGGTCCTATGCGTGCGGTGTTCGAAGTCATGGGCATCACCGACATCGTGGCCAAAAGCCATGGTTCATCCAACCCCTACAACATGGTTCGCGCAACACTTGATGCGTTGATCAAATCCACCACCGCTGCAGAGGTTGCAGCCAAGCGTGGCAAGAGCGTCGAAGACCTCTTCGTTTAATCCGGAGCAACGGCATGTCTACAACTTCTTCAACTGTCAAAGTGCAATTGGTGCGCAGCCCTATCGGCACCAAAGAGTCTCACCGCGCCACCGTGCGTGGTTTGGGCTTGCGCAAAATCGGCAGCACCAGCGAACTGCAGGATACGCCTGCGGTGCGCGGCATGATCAACAAGATCAGTTATCTGATCAAAGTTCTCTAAGGTTTCGCCATGCAACTCAATGAAATCAAACCCGCAGATGGCTCACGCAAAAACCGCCGCCGCGTAGGTCGTGGTATTGGCTCTGGCCTTGGTAAAACCGCTGGCCGTGGTCACAAAGGTCAAAAGTCACGCTCAGGCGGCTACCACAAAGTGGGTTTTGAGGGCGGTCAAATGCCTTTGCAGCGCCGTTTGCCCAAGCGTGGTTTTAAATCACAAACCTTGAAGTACAACGAAGAAGTCACGCTTGCATCATTGCAATTGCTGGACATCACAGACATCGATGTGTTGGCTCTGAAAACAGCTGGCTTGGTCAGTCAAATGGCTAAAGTGGTCAAGGTCATCAAGACCGGCGAAATTTCACGTGCTGTGAAGCTGAACGGCATCGGTGCTACCGCTGCTGCCAAAGTCGCCATCGAAGCTGCTGGCGGCTCTGTTGCCTAACAATTGAAGAAAGAACCCAGATACCGTGGTTACCAGCGCCTTGCCCAAAACAGATAAGTTTGCCGACTTGCGTCGCCGGCTTGTCTTTTTGTTGCTTGCGCTTGTTGTCTACCGTATCGGCACTCACATCCCTGTTCCTGGTATCAACCCAGACCAACTCTCTGAGTTGTTCAAGGGTCAGCAAGGCGGTATTCTGAGTTTGTTCAATATGTTCTCTGGCGGCGCTTTGTCGCGCTTCAGTATTTTTGCTTTGGGCATCATGCCTTACATCTCGGCCTCCATCATCATGCAACTGATGTCGTATGTGGTGCCCAGCATGGAAGCGCTTAAAAAAGAAGGCGAAGCCGGACGCAGAAAAATCACCCAGTACACACGTTACGGCACTTTGGGTTTGGCTATTTTCCAATCCATGGGCATCGCCTTGGCCTTGGAGTCTTCAGTGGGTTTGGTTAATGAGCCTGGCGTGTTGTTTCGCATCACAGCCATGGTGTCCTTGACAGCTGGCACCATGTTCTTGATGTGGTTGGGCGAGCAAATCACCGAGCGCGGTTTGGGTAACGGCATCTCCATCATTATTTTTGCGGGTATCGCCGCTGGTTTACCCGGCTCGATTGGCGGCCTGCTCGAATTGGTTCGCACTGGCGCGATGAGCATCATCATTGCTCTGCTGATTGTTGTTTTGGTGGCGGCGGTCACTTATTTCGTGGTTTTTGTAGAGCGTGGTCAGCGCAAGATTTTGGTTAACTATGCGCGCCGCCAAGTGGGCAACAAGGTTTATGGCGGACAGTCTTCGCATTTGCCTTTGAAGCTCAATATGGCGGGTGTGATTCCTCCTATTTTTGCTTCATCCATTATTTTGTTGCCTTCCACTGTGGTCAGCTGGTTCAGCGCAGGTGAGAGCATGAATTGGCTCAAAGATATTTCCGCCGCCTTGTCACCAGGTCAGCCAATTTACGTCATGCTGTATGCCGTGGCTATCATCTTCTTTTGCTTTTTCTACACGGCTTTGGTTTTCAACAGCCGTGAAACCGCAGACAACCTGAAAAAGAGTGGCGGCTTCATCCCCGGTATTCGTCCAGGTGACCAAACTGCCCGCTTCATCGATAAGATTTTGTTGCGCTTGACATTTGCCGGCGCCATCTACATCACTTTTGTTTGTTTGTTGCCCGAATTTCTCATCCTCAAGTACAACGTGCCTTTTTACTTTGGCGGCACTTCGTTGCTGATCATTGTGGTGGTCACCATGGACTTCATGGCCCAAGTGCAGAACTACCTCATGAGTCAGCAGTACGAGTCGCTGCTTAAAAAGGCCAACTTCAAGATGACACCAGGTGGCTGATTGGGCGCATGGCGAAGGACGATGTCATCCAGATGCTTGGAGAGGTTGTTGAAAACCTCCCAAACGCTACTTTCCGGGTCAAACTGGAAAACGGTCATGTGGTGCTCGGACATATTTCCGGCAAGATGCGGATGCATTACATCCGAATCCTGCCAGGCGATAAGGTGACAGTTGAGATGACGCCCTACGATTTGAGTAGGGCAAGGATTGTGTTCAGAGCCAAGTAAGGCGCTGATCATGCAGAGTTAACAAGGAATACGCAAAGGCGTGTTTCAGGATTTTTTGGAGAATGAAATGAAAGTTTCGGCTTCGGTCAAAACAATTTGCCGCAATTGCAAAATCATCCGCCGCAAGGGTGTGGTTCGGGTCATCTGTACAGATCCGCGTCACAAACAGCGTCAAGGCTGATCTTTCACCGCATTAAAGAGGTCACAACATGGCACGTATCGCTGGTATCAATATTCCCCCGCACAAGCACACCGAAATTGGCTTGACGTCAATCTTTGGCATTGGCCGCACACGCGCTCGCAAAATTTGCGAAGCCACCGGCATTGCTTACAGCAAAAAAATCAAAGATCTGACTGACGCCGATCTGGAAAAAATCCGCGACCAGATCGCGCTGTTCACTATTGAAGGCGACTTGCGCCGTGAAACCACCATGAACATCAAGCGTTTGATGGACATTGGTTGCTACCGCGGTTTTCGTCATCGCCGTGGACTGCCCATGCGTGGTCAGCGCACACGTACCAATGCACGCACACGCAAAGGCCCCCGCAAGGCGGCTCAATCGCTGAAGAAATAAAGAGGGATATTCATGGCAAAAGCACCCGTCAACTCAGCCGCACAACGTGTGCGCAAGAAGGTCCGCAAAAATGTTGCGGATGGTATTGCGCACGTGCACGCCTCATTCAACAACACCATCATCACCATCACCGACCGTCAGGGCAACGCTTTGTCTTGGGCTTCGTCGGGTGGTCAAGGTTTCAAGGGTTCACGCAAATCCACTCCTTTTGCCGCTCAGGTGGCTTCAGAAGTGGCCGGTCGTGCCGCCATGGATCAGGGTATTAAGAACCTCGACGTAGAAATCAAAGGACCTGGCCCCGGCCGCGAGTCTTCGGTTCGTGCGTTGGCCGCTCTGGGTATTCGCATCAACTCTATTTCTGATGTGACAACGGTTCCTCACAACGGATGCAGACCGCAAAAGCGTCGTCGCATCTGATTTTTCACCAAGCCCACCGCCGCGGGTGATACACCCATGGCTCCCCGCACTTGCTGCGGGCA